>JBAUJD010000297.1:0-7843 GCA_049683515.1 Thermosynechococcaceae cyanobacterium
CGCGATCAACACAGTGATCGTGTTGCTCTTTAAGACCATCTAGGTGAATGCTCAAGGTGAGATAGGGGGAGGGCTTAAATTTGTGCAGGCTCTTTTCGAGTAAAATAGCGTTGCTGCAGAGGTAAACGAACTTGCGACGCTGAACCAATCCCGACACGATTTCATCAATTTGGGGATGCAGTAGCGGCTCACCACCAGGGATAGAGACAACCGGGACGCCGCATTCTTCAACAGCTTTAAAGCACTGCTCTGGTGTCAGGTTCTGCTTCAAGATTTCTTTGGGGTGCTGAATCTTGCCACAGCCTGTACAGGCTAGGTTGCAGCGAAATAGAGGCTCCAGCATGAGCACGAGGGGAAAACGCTTGCGCCCCTTCATGCGTTGGGTGACCAAATAGGTTCCCACCTCTAAGGCTTCTTTTAGACTAATTGACATGAATCCCACTCCTTACAGCCACGAAGCCCCTTTGAGGTGCCTCGTAAATATGACTCTCTTATAACATCTTATAAAGAAAGTTCACCTGTATGGGACATGAGACGGAGCTTGGAAGTTCCTCAATGGGGTGGACATGGCATGATTAACTCGTTCTGTATGATTGCAAGAAGATGCGTCGTGGAGGTGTGGGTCCCTTGCCCGTTAAACCCGGTCCGGCAGATAGTCCCAATGCTTTACGGAAGTTCATGCTTTACAGGGTCACCGTACCATTGATGCGGCGCTAGTTTAGGATTGACCTGAAGGGTTGCAATGGAGCATCACAATCATGGCTTATTTCTGGTTTAAAGCCTTTCATATCATTGGTGTTGTGGTTTGGTTTGCAGGTCTGTTTTATCTGGTGCGGCTGTTTATCTACCATGCTGAGGCCAATGAAGAGCCAGAACCGGCAAAGTCTATTCTTAAAAATCAGTATGGGCTAATGGAAAAGCGTCTCTACACCATCATCACCAATCCGGGGATGGTGGTAACGGTAGCCATGGCGATAGGCTTGCTCACCACTGAGCCGGAGGTGCTCCAGCAGGGCTGGCTCCAGGTGAAGCTGGCATTTGTGGCGTTTCTGCTGGCCTATCATTTTTATTGCGGCTATCTCATGAAGCAGTTGGCAGCAGATGCCTGCGGCTGGACGGGTCAGCAATTGCGAGCTTTGAATGAAGCGCCGACGATTTTGTTGCTGGTGATTGTGCTGCTGGCGGTGTTTAAAAATAGTCTGCCGACGGATGCAACGGTGTGGGTGATCTTTGGCATGATTATTGCTATGGTCGTCACGATTCAGCTCTATGCCAAGAAACGCAAGCGCGATAAAGAGAAGCTGACCATGGAATCGGCATCTGAATAAGGGGTTAGATTAGTCTTGTCATGTTTCAAGCGACCCGTCGCCGCTTAGCGCTGTGGTACACCGTGGTCACGGCGATACTGCTGCTGCTCTTTGCCAGTGGTTTCTATCTCTATGTTCGCGGCACGCTGATTGAGCGAGTTGATGACACCCTCAATCATGTGGTGGAAATTGTGCAGCGATCGCTCGTTGTAGATGCCAATGCACCGATGGCTGCTGACCGGATTAATCTAGAAGCCAGCTTCGGCAGTCCCCCGGAGGCGGTAGAAGATGACCGTATCGATCTGGAGTGGTACAACCCTAATGGAGTGCTGCTGTGGTCAACGTTTAAAGATCCGATTGATGTCCCAATTCGCCTCAGTCCAGGGGGCGTCACGGTGGAAATCTCGCCGGACTACTGGCTGCGCCAGGTGACGCGTAAGCTCACGGACAGCCAAGATGTGATCGGTTTTTTGCGGGTCAGTCATCCTTGGTTTGAGGTCACCAAACCGGCCCGACAATTGGTGATTGACTTAAGTTTAGGAATAAGTCTGCTCATTGTCTTGGTTGCAGCAGTGGGCTGGTTCCTGTCTCGGCTTGCCATTGAACCGATTCAAGAATCGTATCAACAGCTCAAGCAGTTCACGGCGGATGCTTCCCATGAGCTGCGCAATCCCATTGCGCTGATTCAAACAAATGTTCAGGTTGCGTTAACTGAAGCGGAGCCTGACCCCCAGGAGCAGCGGCAGCAGCTTTTAGTGGTTGAACGATTGACGCAGCGCTTGGGCCGACTGGTGGACGATTTATTATTTCTCGCCAGACAGGATGGTGGGGTTGGTCAGATGCAGATGCAGCCCTGTCCGCTGGATGCGCTGTTGATGCAGGTCGTGGAAGAGCAAAGTGCATCAGCAACCACTAAACAAATCGATCTGTCTCTAGATCTCGGTGATCCTACCACTTCATCCAAAGAAGACCCCTATACGTTGCAGGGCGATTATGATCACCTTGCTCGTCTGCTTACCAATCTTGTCAGCAACGGACTGCAGTATACGCCGATGGGCGGCGCGGTGGAGGTCCGACTGCAGCAGATTCAACGCCAAGGGTTGCCCTATCTGCAAGTGGACATCAGTGATACGGGGATGGGGATTCCTGAGACAGCTCTCCCTCATTTGTTCCGTCGGTTTTACCGCGCTGATCCGGCCCGTACAAAATCGGCAGTTCCGTCAGAGTCGGGTACGGGGTTAGGGCTTGCGATCGCACAGACGATTACTGAAAATCACCACGGTCTGCTTCAGGTCGCTAGCCGAGTCAATGAAGGAACAACCTTCACTTTGTTTTTGCCACAATATCCCATCAAAATAGTGGTGCAGAAATTTCCGCTACTAGTGGCTAAATCATGAAAGCTGAAGAACTAGATCAGAAGTTTGATGAGGGTGTTTCAGTCCTTGAACACTTTGATTTAAGAACTCTCAAGCGTCCGGGGCTAGAGACGAAACGAGTCAATGTTGATTTCCCGATGTGGATGGTTGAGGCACTAGATAAAGAGGCTAAGCGCTTAGGGGTTCATCGTCAAGCTGTCATTAAGACCTGGATGGCACGGCTCTTAGATGCCAAAGCTATCTGATCAGCGGCAGCGCTTGGTTCGATTAGTAAATGTTTTTGGTGTATGCGATCGCACTAATAGAGCGTGCCTCTGTTTACCTCCTGCTTTGGAGAGTTGAGGAGATAAGATGGTAAATACCTCTACTTTTCTCAAGCTAATGGCTCAAATTAGCCTTAATATTCCTGATGAACTGCTTCAGCAGGTGACTCACAGCGGTAAAAATCCGACTGACTTTTTCCAAGAACGGTTGGCGGAACTGTCTAGTTCTCTTGAGTCATCTGATGCACTGGCGCAGAAGTTCAAGGCTCTAGCGAGTCGATGGCGACAAGAAACTCGGCATCATTCTTTAATGAATGATATTGTCCTTAATCCGGCCTACCAACAAATTATAGGCATGGGCGCTCCTGCAGTTCCCTTGATTTTGCAGGATCTCAAGCGACAACCTGACCACTGGTTTTGGGCGTTGCGGTCTATTACGGGTACTAATCCGATTCAGCCCGTAGATCGAGGACGATTGCCCCAAATGGCTGCTGCTTGGCTGCAGTGGGGGAAAGAGCATGGATATCAATTCTGAAGCCTATGAGACGTTGGGCTTTATCACCTGCAAGAACGGAGACCTGAAAGTCAATACTGAAAAGCTAGCCATCATCTATGCTGGGCCAGATGAGCGCCCTATTCATGTTGCGCGTCAGTTGCCGAATGGTCTATGGATAAGTAAGTTGGGGCGATTAGAGGATATTGAACATGAGCTAGAGCGATATCGAAATTCGGGTCACTGCTAATCCTAAGCCTAACTTCCTGGCACATACCAGGGTCATTTCGGGGTAACGGCTGTACTGCTTGAGTTAGCAACTTGTGTTTTATCGCGCTCTCAAGAATTCTTCTATCGTCAGGTCGATGTCGCTCGCTATTTGCCGCACCAATCTGGGTGAGATATCCTGCCCTTTGTGGAAAGGGACTGTTGTTGCTCGCCCATCAGGATATCGAAATTGCTGGTGAGAGCCTTTCTGTCGCACTTGGCTAAAGCCTAAATTGCCAAGATGCGAACCACTTCCTGCGGCTTGAGAATAGGAATACTACCCATGATTACGAAACCATTATTTGCTGTGTGCCCACACACACAGTCTCAAAGCTCGTTGTCTCGTCTTCTAGGAGCATTTCTATCACTTCAGACAGGTTACTCTGCAGCTCATTTAGCGTTTCACCTTGGGAATGTGCGCTAGGGGAACCGGGAACATAGCCAACATGGAGGTTGGTCTGAGGATTTTTTTCTATAACGACAGTGAATGTGCTCATAAGCTGGACTTAGCTGTCCTTTTGAACGTATTAGGTGACTAAATTGACGTCAAACTCTAGCTTCGAGCGATAGAAGCATATGTCAAACTCCATGAAGAAGTTGGTCTGACCAAGAATCAATGGGATGTTCTCGCTTCTGGCCCAAGCAAAAGCCAATTGAGCAGAACCACAGCCTTCAATTTCTGCTGTGGTGAAGAATGGGATCGCGGGTTGTCCGCCTAGATTGCCGGTCAACTGAATAATAGCTTGAGGCTCTTCCCAGGTGGCCCCTAACTTTAGTCCGACTTGGTAGGGTAAGACGTTGATGGTGGCACCACTATCAATCAGGCCGACAACTTCTACAATGCGACTTTGATGATGCAAGATTAATGGAATGCGGGGGAGGCTATCAAACTCATTTTGAGATGAGTCAGTGGTCGAATATTGAAAGCGCATGGCTTTTGCCTATTCTCCTGTTAGCATTGTCTGCATCAGAATAGCGCCTGCGCCAAAAGCGTTGTAGGGGGTTGGTAAAGAGTAAGTTTTGAAGGGTTCAAGGGGTGAAATGTTCTGGCTACCCTGTAGTTCAGCGGTTAGCAAACGGACTAGCTCTAGTTTGTCTGACTCTGGGAGTTGTCGAACGGCAGGTAGTAGATCAATTAAGGTCATCAAACTAACCTCTTTCAAGATTTTCTAAATACAGCGTAACCTTGTTTGTCTAGTGCTGGTCGTTTAGACGAAGCATTCAAGTCTTGTTCTTGCTGCGGCCATGCCCATCACTGGCGGAGGTAGTTGCCTTTCTATCACGCCCAGTGTGTTGAGGCTAATGAGTGCCTCATCTTTTCCATATTGCACGTGGAAGTGTGGCGGGTTATGATCGCCAAAGTACATCTTGATGACAAGCCCGTAGAATCGGCTGATCTCAGGCATTGACGCTGATTTCTTGTAAATTTGGGAATATTTCTTCTGGTAACTTGCCGATCAAGCGCAGATAGAGTGTATCGGGGCAGAGGTCTATTTGATCGCTCCAAGCGATTTCTCTGTATTCGCCGATATGGACGCTCTCGAAAGCACTGTAGTCATCCCATGATTTGAAGATGCCTTTACCCGCTATATCAGAAAGATCCACTTCACCTTCTGTTCCGTCTGAATAGCGGAGCCATAGTCTGTAATTGGCTAGTGCTTTTACCGAAGTTGGTTTGAGCATATTGAATATTAAATATCTTGTTCAGTCAGTCCAGCATCTTTCAAAATGCCCTTCAAGGTTCCAATCGGAATATCACGGTTGCTATGAACGGGTATAGAGAGGATTGCTTTAATACTTTTCTTGGCATAGATGTGGTGGCTTCCGGTGACTCGCTTGAGATTCCAGCCGTTGCGTTCTACAACTTTACAGAGCGCTTTTCCTGAGATGGACTTCATAGGGAGAGTTCAATCAGTTGCTTCTCTGGCTCAGGATTTTCCTGCTCGCTGGCGACCTCAAGCCAACCTTCAACGGCATCTTTGAGCATTTCTAGAAGTTGGTCATGGCTTGCAGCCCAGGTGTGACAGCCGGGTAGGGCGGGAACTGAGCCGCACCATATGTCTTCTTCTTGCCAAATAACTGCTTTGATTTTCATCGTTTTTTATAAGTTATAAAAAATACTTGGAATTTATCGTATTCAGTTAAACTTTTGTCGCCAAAAAATACATTTCTAATATCTGAGCATTTACTTTGATTTTTAAAGAGACTAGCTAAGTATGAGTTTGGATATTGATCTCCAATAATTTCTAAAGCTTTGTAATAGGTAGTATGAGTTGTTTTAATAACCTCAGACTTAAATTCACTAGAAAGCTGTGCATTCTCAGCATCTAGATCACTTGTCAGAGCTTGAAAGACTAGATGTGCCAAGAATCGATTTCCATGAACTGCTAACAGCTTTTCTTTACCCTCTAACTTTTGAAACTCTGCTAATGCTTCTTCTATGCTTCGCAAGACTTGCACTAACTTCCATAAATCAGGGCCAGTAACAGAAGGATTAAAAATTTTCTTGTACGGAGGTTTTTCAATATCATCCCATAGGCGACCAATAGCAGCTTTTGCCTGTACGGCAAGGGAAGACTCAGGTAAAAAACAAGCTCTGGCAATAGTAGCTTCAGCTAAGTCGAAGGATTCCTGAAATCCTACGGTGGTATCACCACTCTTGAAGGTGTAGCCGATCTCTTCTAGTTGAAGTTCTGTACGAAGTCTTTCTTGTTCAGAGTCCAAAGCAACAAAATCTCTTCTATCTATACGATTTTGAGTGTTGTTGTATTTAGTAACTGCTTTATCAAAATTATCAGGAGAACCTTCCAGAGAAATAATACGGATGGTGACATATGATTCCGAAATAGCTTCTGGGAATTGCGAAGCAGCCGATGCAATTGCACCAGCCGTTTGTGCACCATTAACAATCCTAAAGTCTTTACACTCAAAATACCCAGCCTGTCGAGAACTACCTCCTATAGCTTTTTTAGTAACTGAAGAACTAAGAGCTGTAATTCCATTGTTGAAATACCAGAATTTTTCAGGCTCATCTCGCAATGTATCTATCAGCGTTTCGTTTACATCAGTTTCTCCTAGAAACATTCTGATATTAGGATCAAATAGATGTGGATAGTAAGTATTCCACCACTCTGCAACATCTGAAGCTGCAACTCGGCCATAGAATGCCTGATATGGATCTTGACACTGCCCCCACTCAAACAGAGCGAGATCTATATCAATAGGCTGTCCCTGCATTCCTTGAACTATATAATTGTATAGATTGGACTGCTTTAAGACTCTTAAAGTTACAACTTCTGTTGGGTCGTTCAACTCTCTAAGGCGCTCATCTATCCGAGATTTTATATCTTGAGATAGGTCTTGTTTCCCTGAGTAAACGACTACCAGCATAAAACGAGTTCCGGCATCATTCAGCGCTTCTTCTATGATCGGGAACAGATCTTTTACTTTTTGATTAAACTTCTCCTTATTAAGATTCAATATATCTTTGAATCCTTCCAAGAATTTGAGAGTATCGCCTAACTCAATTGAACCGTTCCCATCCTGCCTCCATTTTGCTTGCACAACGTAGAGAATTCTTTCATTTCTATTGAAATAAACTGCGTCTATCCCATTATCATTATACCCATCTGTAATTGAGTGACTTGCCTCTTCAATTGAGGTGTCAGACAAGATTTTAATTGCTATTGCGGCAAGACTTCTCGACAAAAGAGCATTTAATTTATCTGCTTCTGGCTTTCCATTATAGTCGGCAAGATTGATAGAGCTTTTAAAGGTTTTTTCAAGTGTTGATTGGATTTGACGGTTATGAATAATACTCATTTATTTTTCTGCAATTGCTTAAGATCACGTAAAACTTATAAACACTTGAAAGATTAATTTAGTCAGAAAATGAGAATCAATAATTTGTCCTCATTCTCATGGTTAAAATTTAGGCAAGACAATAATTGCTCATAGCATCAGTATCGCGTTCTTGAATAGACTTTTAAACTAACATTCCTGTAATTAAAAAATGTAGGAGTCTAGAAAGCTAGACTTCAATCCCTGGAATATCTATTTCATTGTGCTTGAATCCGGTAGCCGCAACGATGCTCACCATCCACAATCCAATGGGTACGCTCTACCTGACAGTCATTT
>JBAUJD010000298.1:0-9438 GCA_049683515.1 Thermosynechococcaceae cyanobacterium
GTTTTCATGGGAGGACTCCAAGTAAGACATGATTAGACTAGACAGGCAAGTACGAATACAGCAGTACATGATCACATTGATTTGAGCTGTCCAGCCTTATGGTCAAGAACCTGTTGTTGACCTGAAAATAGGCAAAAAGCTTGAAATACTGGAAGTGCAACTCGAACCTAAAATTTAGTTTAATTGCTAATATACTCTCCGCTAGTATCAACAAGCCGCCACATCTCATCCTGTACGACATTGCATATATCCGAAACAGAAGCTATTGATTCCAATTTCCTGTGGAACTCAGAAGCCTTATTGCCGACACCCAAGTCGGGCTGAGAGCAAGTGGCTATGCTCTGAGTGGGTTTTATTAATGCGTATAGCCCTAACCCCATTTCTGCATGATTTCCTGGCAGTATCTGCGTTAGATACTGCTTATTACTCTCAACCCCAAGAACCTCTTTTTCAGGATAAGGGGCAAACCCCCTCCATTTGATTTCCTTCACTTTTTCTAAAGCTTACGGTTAGCGATGCTAGCGTCCTCAAGGTCAATAGAGGCTAGAACAAATGCTTTGGCTATAAGAAAATGGGCTATTGCTCTGCCACGAATGCATCACTGCTTGCAATGTTTGATCTTTACAACCCGATGATGATCCATAGCTCTTGTTACTCCAGACGCGAGAGAGCTTGCTCTCTCAGCAATTTATCGGTTGATAGAGATTTACCGCCTCAGATCGTATGCCCAGTAAGCTGTACTGAGCCTGAGAGTAGAATCCGTTGAGTATTGGGCTGCTATGATTCGTAACCCTCGTAGCTTGTCAATAAACCTGCTGTAGGGGGTATGACTCAAGCTGCGGTCGAGGAGTGTCCAAGTCCGTGCCCGTGAGTGATACTCAAACCTACCGTAGGCAATAGCCAGTTTAATCATGTCCCAACTGATAGCCCGTTGTTGCAAGCGCCGACGGAAGTGATTGCGATCTCTCGGAGAATAATGAATTTCAAGTTGCGGCAACTCACTAACAAGATCGTCACTGCTGATCAGTTGGCCTAATTGCTTGTGGAATTTCATAATGTAGTCCTCATGGCAAAATACTTGTATTTACCTGCTGAGGCTGCTTTCAAGCAGTCCTCAGCAGATCAGTGCTTGTTCATCAATGGCCGTAGAAGCTACCGCCCGGACCATCCCCATAGAAGTCTGGGAAGGGTGTAGGAGCTGGCGCACTCGGTGGAGGTGATGTTTCAGGCTGGTAATCTCGCTGATCTACTCGATACTCCGGTTGTTGATAGTCAGAGCCTGACGGTTGCTCATCACCACATCCGATCAACGAGATAGATAGAAGCCCCAAAGCAGCAAATGCTGACAGACGAAATCCTATTTTTGAACATCGCTTAAAGTTTTTCATTGTTATCAATAGCCTAGTTTTGATTGCTCTATAAAGGCTGTTAAAAGCTCAGAATCGAATGAGGTTCACTCGACTAAATCTCAACAGCTTTGTGCGCTTGATAACAAGTTAATATCCCTGCCAGTTGCTTACAAGGATCGAAACTATACCCACATTGAGTATATTTTTGTAGTCCGCATCAAAAATCTCGATTAAAATCCTATACTAGTTGCGCTATCCGAGGACTGAGCTGCCTTTCAGTTTTGACTGCGATACAAAGGCAACACTGTTAAACCGCTTTCTATATCCATCAATATCAACATAATAGAGAATGAAAGCAATTACCGATATATAGCTATATCTAGTCCATATTATCTTGCATAAATCTTATGGTCTAGCTAACGTATCTATGAGTCATAGATAAAGAAAACAAAAACATACCCGCATAAGGGACAGTTTTATATCTTGTGAGTTAAAGATCGAAAAATTATTGTGTATTTAGTCAGCACACTTTGCGAATCGCAAGCAGATGAACTCATCATTGGCTGCGAACTTTGACAGGTGTATTGAATCAAGTTCACACAGATTGACTAATTACCATGAACAACTTTGACAATCACAAGACGACTTTCTTCGGTCTATCAGAGCCAACCGTTCAAGAGCATACTCGACAAAAAAGTAACGATTGCAGCAGTAGTCAACTACTACGCCGAACCTTGGTCGCAGCTCTATCTACCCCCTTCTTAATGGCTAGCTTATCGAGCCACCCTGCTCATGCTGGAACCTTACGCTCGGCACCAAACACATCCGAAGCCGCCCTACAGCAGCGAGTCACTACCCACCAATCTGAGGGCGTTTTGGTCGCAGGTGGCTTCTGGGGTGGGATTCAAAAAGGCTGGAAAACGTTCAATGGTATCAAAACCGATATTGAGAAAGCTAATGAACGCAAGGCTCAGCAGGAATTGAGAATCCTCAGTCAAGAACAGCGATTGAGAGAACGTCAAACCCGAGAGGCTGAACGCCAAAGACGTGAAGCTGAGCTATCCGCAGCGCGTCAAGCGGCCACCGCCAAGCAGCGTGAAGAAGCGCGACAAATGAGAGCTGCCTTTGACAGCATGTCCCCAGAAGAGCAGCAAGCCTACATCTATAAACTTGAGGAAAGAAAACGCAAAAAGGCAGAAGCGAACTTAGTGATGCTTGGACTAGCGGCTGAGTTCTTCATCGGGGGCTTAGGCAGTGGCGGTACCGTTTCTGAGAGCGGTCAATCAACAGTGCATAGGCCAGACAAGAGTAATTCAGCTCCTCCTCAACCTGCTCCCGCCCCAGTGAAACCGATTGATCCGTTCTACGGTGGCTGTCACCACGTTGGCTGCTAGGGCCACAGCTCCCACTCTAGCCTCCTAGGTTGCGCGTAACTGCACAAAGTTCAAAAGAGTGCCTGTGTCAGTTCAAGCACACTTCTGCACAGGCACTTCATCACCATCAGGCTGCAGTCAGCTTTACCCATTAGCAACAAGCAATGCATCAAAGACTCTCAGGTTCAGATCTGTGAGCAGAGTTAATTTTTGACAATCTCTATTGAGTCCAATGAAAAAAACAAATACACGCTCCCCACTAACATGGGTTCTCAAAATTACACTTCTGATTATGGCCAGCTTCATACTAGGGGCATGCAAAGGAAGTTCTGGTAGTACAACTTTTTCTAGCCCCACCCCAGACTCCAATAGCCCCACATCAGATACCTATAGCTATAGCCCTACCCCAGACCCCCAAGAGGAACCACAGCTACCAATCGGAGGCCCAGAAGAAGAGCCAGAGCAAGATACCGTGAGTGCATCATTACCGACCCCTCCTAATTGTCGATCACTCAACAGCGGCGCTGTGAACTTATCAGACTCCAGAGGTACAAGAGATACTTTCTATTGCTTGATTGTCAGCAACAATCCTAATCTCCAAGGGATGCTGACCTTGAGGCACACCAGTAGCGATGGTGACTGGGATCTAGCAGTTGGCACAGGAATTGACCCCACCACGAATCAGCTCACTCAGCAGTTGTCTCATCAGGCGAGTGGTGGCACCACAAATGAACTCATGTGGCTGCCAAGTGGCAATGAGAATACTTACTACGTTTACATCACCCCAACTGCAGATACACCATCCAATGCCTGCCTGGTTTTCCATCAATTTGATGCCTTACAAATGCTTGGTGAATCTATGCTCACAACCTTATTTGAACGAGCCATTGAGGATGCTTTAGTGGGTGGCCAACCGACTCAGCAATCCAGAGCTGATGCTTCTCGTGCGATTTCCATTGGCTCATCTGTGCTGAGGGGTAGAGATTTTGGGCAGGGAAGCTATGATCTCCTTCTCAACGAGGTCAGCGCTAAGCTTCAAGAGGCTTTCGGTCAAGATTCCTGGCTATTTGACTTTGGGATTGATTACTTTGGGGGATATCTAGAGCAGTCATTCAAACACTACAACTCCAGTGACTCAGGCTGCAGTGGCTAACGTTCTTTCTCGCTTTCCTCAACCCGTTAATATGCCCCTATCTCGGTAGGGGCTTGTTTCTATTTTTTGGGTTGCGATCGCATCTCCGGTTTTAAGACACAACTCTATGAGGCTTGCTGTGTTGTCTTGCATCTGCCCAGACAAAGTTACTGTAGGATAGCCTTCCGCCACACCTGAAAACATTGAGTGCATGTGGGCCATCATGAGAGTGACAATCCTAATGAATCGAATTACTCACCGTGCTTAGTTTCATTCCCGCATCAAAGTTAAGAGGGCAGACTGTCTGGAGTGGTCATCGTTTACCTCAGACTGTTTCCACTCACTGTCCTCATTGTGGAGAGTTGGGCAACCTGACTTTTCAAGTGACTGCTCAGGACAAGCCATTGCAGTCAGTTTCCGGTAAAGGAATCTGTGGTGGTTGCTCAGACACCTCAAAAATTTGGTTGATGGAACCTGCCACTGTGACTCAAAAAGGAGAAATGAGTCGGTGGCAAGAAGTTTGGATTTCTCCCCCTGTTCAAGATCCTGCCTCTGAAGCTCCTCCAGAAGTTGATGATGATGAGTATAGGCAAGTATTCAAAGAAGCGACCAAAACTCTAGGAATCAGTCCTAGAGCTAGTGCCGTTCTGAGCCGCTATGCTCTGCAGCGAATACTGAGAAACAAAGCTGGCGTGAAGAACGGCAGCTTGAACAGTGAGATTAAGGAAGCCTTAGCTTCAGACAAACTTCCAAGTCATTTAACTGAACGCCTGTATTGCTTCAGAGATATAGGGAATATGTCTGCTCACCCCGACGAAAATCCTAAGACTGGCGAACTTCTGACCATAGCCCCTGGAGAAGCCGAGTTTCTTCTGGTTACATTACGAGATTTTCTAGATTTCTACTTTGTCAAACCTGCGATGCTCAAGCGCCAACAGGAACGAGTCAATGAGTTACGGGAGGAGGCAGGGCAAAAGCCCACGGATTGGTCAACGGGTAAACCTGTTGAGAGTCAATAAAGCTGAATTGATGCTCTATCCTTGATAGCTCTGCCTATGTCTTGAACATCATCGGTAGGTTCGTTCGCCTCATCCTCCCGCCGCCCCCGGCACACCCCCTCGCTAACCGTCCCCCTGCCGTCCGCCATCGGCCTCACCCCCGCTCTCTCAGGGGGGCTGCTCCAGGGGGCGTGCTTCACAAGTGGCACATCTGTTGTGTCTATTTTCCGTGCTTCGCACCAAGAAGAAGCACCGACCCAGCGGATTAATATGCGATCGCATCCCCAATAAACCCCACCACTGTTCCCGTGCCAGCCACAGGCGTTAGCAGGTGTTGCACTTCACAAGTGGCGCATTAATCGTTTCGTTACCCCCTCGCCAGTCAGCCCCTCGGGGGCTTGCTCCAGCAGTGCGCTGATGCGCGGCTACCAACAACAGCGCAGGCCAAGGTACCACACAGCGGCTTTCTTGCAACCCCTTCGGTACTCCTGCTCTCCGCTCCGCTATTTGGGCTAGGTGCGATCGCATCCCCTCAATTGGCTCCGCTGCGTTTAGTCCGTGTCCTCGCAAACGGTTGGGGGCTGATTTTGTTGTGCAATACACATTGTCTTTTGGGGAGCGCCCCAATCCCCCACCCAACCGGGGTGGCAACGCCGAGCAACGTGTGGTGTCCAGAGGCTGTCGTTTTTGGCAGGTTCTTGCCATGCTTTTTGTCCTATTACTCATCGCAGGTGTCATCATGCTTAGTCTTCTTCGCACTCCCGCTCCCGTTGTCCAGCTTCCTACTCAGTTAATGGGTGGGGCTTGGTCCTGCTGCCATCTGCGGTTGCTGGGGTCGGGTTGGGCTGAGCTGGCGGGGGTTCCTTGCCCGTCAGCGGCGGCCACCGTCGAGCGACTGCAGGGGTTGGGGGCTGGCCGGGTGTCCATTGCTGGGTCTAGCACTCAGTTGTGCGTCATTCGGTTCCAGGCACAGCGGTCAGTGCTGCTGCAGCTCTCGGGGGCTTTCCCCAGCACTTGCAAGGTTGCATAGTTTTCGGGTCGGGGCTTTCGGGCCTCGGCCCTTTTTTTATTTGCCGGAAGCCTGGATTGGGAGTGGAAGAAAGTGTGGTGTTCAGCCGCTTCCGCTCCGCTGCAGCCGCTTCACTGTCATACCTGGAATTGGGGCACCGCTGTCACTCCGTTCCATCCGTGCGTCGGTGGGCGGCACAGGAGATCGAGGGACTACGCTGACGCTCATTCCGCGCCTACGAGCAATTCTAGCTGCGCTCATTTCAATCGCTCCGCTACGTTTACTCTAGGGCGCTCCATTCGCTGAATTAGAGGGAAAGCAAAAGAAAGGAAGGAGAGAGGAGCGAGAGGGTAAGGGTCGCACGGGGCTAGCACTTCGCACCTAAAATTTTGCACTTACATTAGCGTTAGCTGTTCACTGGCTAACCACTGCGGTAAATCAATCTCAGTGAGTGGATGTAACCCTCTTTTATCACTTTAGGCAGAGGAAAACACATATCCTTGGCTGAGTTTCCTTACCAGTGGACAGAAAAATTGCTCCATCCGGCTTGTGAGTTTCTCGAGCCCTACCTTTAGAGAGTTGATAGCAAAGACTTCTAGCCATCGCCCGAGCCAGTTGGAGCAAATCAGCGGTTGAATGATCAATCTCAAATTGTTGAGTAGGTTCTTCCAGCCGCTTTGGTTATCCCACCAAGGATGTTGGGTAAAGGGTTGGTGTGCGACCGGACAGGTGTCATTGAAGGCATCGGCAAACAGGCTCACCATCAAGAAGGCACTCATCACCACCTCCCACCACTTTTCAATTTGTTCGTAGTGCGTCATCCGGAAGTCGGCCCACCCCAAGGCATCTTTTGATTGCTTGAGGCCATATTCAATCCAGGTTCTAAAGCCATAGCTATCGCCAATCTCTTCGAGCTTGATCTTGGGGGCCGACGCCATCACATAGGATGTTGAGTTCTCCGGTAGCGTTTGAGGGTCTGTGGTTAATAGCCAGTAACGTTCACGGCGGCGGTGACCATAAATGATCTCTTGCATGTAGCGAGTTTCAGTGGTGCCATTGCTGAAGGTGCGCTCAAAAGTCTGCCACGGCTCTGAAAAGACCGCCTGGTCTTCCGGAAGCCACAGGCTGTGATTGCTCCGAATCGCCAAGATATAGGGCAACTTCAGCTCGTCTAAGACCGTGACAAAGTTTGTTTGCGCTTCCCCATAAAGGCTGTCAGCGAGGACCAACTCAAAGTCAAACCCCATTGCTTGCATCTGCCGAATCATCGCAGCCGCGATTTGGGGTTTGCTCAAATAGCCTTCCCCCTCTTGGAGGTGCTCACGGGGTTTATACACCTCGAATAACAAGGGCAAAATCATCCCTTGGAATAATCCATAGGCGGTCACCGCCACAATGCCATTCTCTTTCTTGCCCACATTACCGATGTATTGGCGCTTGACGTAATCAGTGCTTTTTCCCTTTTTGCAATCACCGGTTTCATCGATGAGCAACGTCAAGCTGCGGCCTGCCAATATCTTCAAGATCAGCTCTAAGCGACGTGCACGAAAGGCTGATGCCGCCCACGGCGATTCACTAAGAAAGTGATGCAACGGTTGATGATTCGACAGACCCACCGCTCGAGCGATCGCCGGAAGCGATTTTCGTTTGATTTCGCTAATCATCCCCAGATGCAACAGCTTAAAGGCTTCATAGCTGCGCGCTTGGGAGAATAGGTCTGAATACAGGTGACAGTACTCATCAATGAATCCAATGGTGGGGCGGGGCGCTCTCGGGGATGTTGGCATCACGATTCGGCATAACGGACACTTCCTAAACTAACTTTTTCTTCGCCCAAAGTGACAAAAGAGGGGTAAGTAGTTAGACAAAATTAATTACATATTTATCTCCGACCTCTCTGAGGATGTTTTCCACATGGGAAACCAAGCTATTCCAGCATCGATAGGCACTGACTTCAAGCCATTGGTATTTGATAAAACGCCATAGAATCTCGATTAGATTAAGTTGGGGTGAATAGCAAGGCAGCTCAAAGATCTCGATATTGCGCTCCCGCCACTCCTGATATTTGTCTTGAACCGCATCACTGGTGTGGATGGGGGCTTGATCTATGACAATAACGGTTCGCTTCTGCGGCTTGGGGAAGCTAGCATCAATGCAGCAAATAACCACATCACTGTTAATACTTTGCTCCCAAACGTAGGACTTGAGGTCATTGCGACGATTCATGATGCCCAGTACGTTCAATCTTTGACTGGGGCAACTAGGTATCTCAAGGATCTCCCCTATCATCTGCCAGCCATAAGGAACACAGGGTATTAGAGAGAAGCCCGCTTGATCTAAGTAGTACAAATCAAGGACGTCCAGCTCGTCAAGACGCTTGAGACATTCTAGCTGCGCCTTCTTTTGGGCATATTCATCAGGGTCAGGCTGGCCCCAAGGAACACGACGAAACCGATGCCAGCTCATGTGCATCGATTTGATAATGCGTTTGATTGTTTGGGGACTGACTGTGATACCCCATTGCTCCTTGATCTTTGACAATACTGACTTGAGTTGCCTCGGATGCGCTTGAACCCATTGCTGAATTTGGTCTTTTTGCTCTGGAGTAAACGTGGGCTTACGGCCCCGTCCTGGTCGGTTGTACAACCCAACGAGGCCCAAGGTGTCCCAAGCTTCAAACCAGTTGTAGAGAGTCTTGCGAGTGACCTGGAAAATGTCTGCCAGTTGAGCGACTTTGATGCCTTGATTTCGTAAAAGAAGACAGTGGGACCGTTGGCGAACCTGATGATGACGGCTGTTATGGTAGATGCGCTTGAGTAAACGCTGAGTTTCTGGATAAATCACACGAACAAACGGCATGGGCGCTAGAGCGATCGACAATGACTCTAGGATGACAGATAGTCAGTCTGATTTGTGTATTTAATTCTGAGCGTCTACTTTCCTTGGTCGCAGCCTACTTAATGGCTCTGTTGCCCATTTCACTATATTCAACCCTTGAGCAGCTTGGGCTGCAAGCAATGTGGAAATTACAACGTTTGCGAATTAAGCGCCAAAGCAGCGCAGTCGGTGTTTAGAAGAAAACTCAAGATAGTTGCCTCCATTTATTAGGACTCAATTGTATGAACCTTGTCTCGATACAGCCTTCAGGACTACTCGATAGCGTCAGCGCGAACCAAATGCGTAGCAGCGTTAGTAACGCAATGGAATACGGTGCCGAGAGCATTCTCATTGACTTTCAAGATGTCACCTTTATGAATAGCTCTGCGATTGGAGCCTTAGTAGCCACTCTTAAAGAGGTTAAGTCAAAGGGGAAAAATTTATTCATTTGCTCCCTAAACCCACAAATTAAAATGATTTTTGAATTGACCAGAATGGAAGATTTATTTGAGATTTACAAAGACATAAATACATTCTTTAATCATATTAAAAAAGCAAAATAAAACCATAGTATACCAATCAAAACTGATTCTAGAGAAAGACTATAAGACCCCGTATGGCTTTCCGGATTTTTGTTCTCTGATATCACGTGGGTTTGGTATATTCCTTCTTACATATTAATAGAGCAAGCGATTTTATA
>JBAUJD010000299.1:0-1903 GCA_049683515.1 Thermosynechococcaceae cyanobacterium
GTGCTAGAGGTTCCCGATAGTTTAGATATCCGCCAAGATGTGCCAATTGACTGGCAAAAGCGCTTATTCGGGAGCCGTTGTGTCCAGCCCGTTTTTTACCCGGTGGAGGACGTATGTATCTTTCAAAATTAGTGTTGAATGAGCGCGATCGCAAAGTTCGCTCAGACCTCAGCAACGCCCACAACCTGCACCGCAGCATTATGCAAGCCTTCCCAGACGAGCATCGAGACCATTCCCGCGCCGACTGGAATATTTTATTCAGGCAAGAGCCGAACAGCGATGTGATTCTGGTGCAATCAGATGGCGGTGTTGAACCGGACTGGACTCAACTGCCGCAGCAATACTTGCTCAATCACGCCAGCAAGCCTTTTGACCTACAGACGAGTCAATTTAAGGTGGGGCAGGTCTTTCAGTTTCGGCTTAAGGCCAACCCCAGCAAACGGGATCAACAATCTGGCAAGCTGATCGGCATGTTTCGAGAAGCCGACCAAGTGGATTGGCTCAAGCGCAAAGGCATTCGATCTGGTTTTGCTATCGAGGGTGTCGATATTATCCCTACGCCCTGTGTGTATGGGACCAAAGCAAAGGGCAATGCACCCATCAAGATCTTCACGGTGCTGTACCAGGGCATCCTTCAGGTAGAAGATCCCGGTTTGTTTGTCGCAGCCCTGCGGCAGGGGGTCGGGCGTGGGCGCTCCTATGGATGCGGGTTACTATCTATTGCTAAGTTACGGTCCTGACTTCGCTAACGTAATCGATCAAAGTCTTTTTCAGTAATCCCCAACTGTTGCAGGATTTGATGAAACAGCCAGCCGCCGATTGTGGTGTTGCCATGAATCGGAATGGTTGTCGCCTTGCCATCAGGATGCTTCCACCGAGCATGACTTCCCTTTTGTCGAGTCTTTTCAAAGCCTAATTTTCGAGCAACTTTCTCCAGCTCTTTAGCTGTCGCTGGCATCGGCAAAAACTAACTCAATGTTCTCTGGTAAGCTTTTGCCTTCTTCTTGATGCTCTTCATAGATCATGGTAAAGACATTGACTAGCTCTGCCTGAGCCGCAGTAGGTGTCTCTCCCCAAGCATGGCAACCCGGTATGGCAGGAACTTGAGCGACAAAGGTGCCATTGCTCTCAGGGCGCAAGATGATGGTGTATTGGTGCAGCAATGGTCCTTGACCAGCCTGTGGCTTTCGCATGTCTTTAAACTTTATGACTCTTGTTCCAGCATAGATGGCTCAGGGGCAAACTGACTGTAATGCTAAGGATTTTTTGCTATGGCTAACCTCCGCACCCTACCCAAAGCCCGCGACAAAATCAGCTTTCTCTACTTTGAGCATTGCCGGATTGAGCAAGACGATCGCGCGATCGCAATTTTCAAAGAAAAAGACAAGTTCTTTGTCCCCTGTGCCAGTATTGCCACGCTGTTGCTAGGTCCAGGGACTTCGATTACCCATGCGGCGATTAAAACCCTGGCTGACAATGCCTGTGAGGTGCATTGGGTGGGCGCTGATGTGCTCAAATTTTATGCCAGCGGCAAGGGCGGATCGGGGAATAGCGATCGCCTTCAGCATCAGGTGAGTCTGTGGGCAGATCCGCTGAAGCGCCTGAGTGTTGTTCGACGGATGTATGAGTTCCGTTTTGAAGAAGAGTTATCAGATGATCTAACGCTGCAGCAGATTCGGGGCAAAGAGGGGGTGCGGGTAAGAACCACCTACAGCCGACTGAGTAAAGAGACTGGGGTTGAATGGAAGGGGCGAGATTATAAGCAAACGGCTTGGGCAATAGTCCGGACAGAATTATGCGGCGATGAGTCCGTAGGATCTAATGGCCTCGTAATTGGGGTGAGATTTAATCAAAGTCGGGTCCAACTCAAACATGCAAATAAAGCGTTCAAGTAGATGTTCAT
>JBAUJD010000300.1:0-3227 GCA_049683515.1 Thermosynechococcaceae cyanobacterium
GGCTATAAGGTGATGGTGCCCGCTTGGTGGACCCCCAAAGGTCGGCAACGGGCCAAGGTCAAACTGCGGCCCCAACGGAAATCACTATCTGGCAGTGATGAGAAATCTAAAAGCTATTTCTCAGTTGAAAATTTAGTTCAGTATCAATATGAACTAGCCATTGGCGAACAACAGGTTTCAGAAGCAGAATGGCTGGAGCTGGTGAAGGCAAAATCGCCCCTTGTGCAGTTTCGGGGCCAGTGGATGCAGCTTGACCCTGACAAAATGCAGCAAATGCTGGAATTCTGGAAGACGCAGCAGGCTGAGAACCCAGACCTATCGCTGCTAGAGATCATGCGGATGGCCGCAGATGGCGGTGAAGATGTGGAACTTGATTTTGACCGCGATCAAACCCTCGCTGAAATGATGGCGAAGCTGAGTGATAAGAGTCAGTTGGATGCGATCGCAAACCCCAAACAGCTCCAGGGCACCCTGCGGGACTATCAAAAACGCGGCGTTTCCTGGCTCCATTACCTTGAACAGCTCGGCCTCAACGGCTGTCTGGCAGACGACATGGGCCTCGGCAAGACGGTCCAGGTGATTGCGAGGCTGGTGCAAGAACGGGAGCTAGCAACCCAAGTCAATGAGCAAGTTCCACCCACCTTATTGATTGCTCCCACCTCAGTGGTCGGCAACTGGCGGCGAGAAATGCAAAAGTTTGCGCCTCACTTAAACGCTATTGTGCATCACGGCGGCGAACGCGCCCAAGACAGCAAAGACTTCAAGGCAATGGCTCGTCAGAATGATTTGGTGATTACCTCCTTTACCCTGGCTCGAAAAGATAGCAAGTTGCTGTCTGCTGTCCACTGGCAGCGCATTGTCTTAGACGAAGCCCAAAACATCAAAAACCCCAAGGCCGCTCAAACCAAAGCTATTCTAAAGCTCAACGCCCAGCATCGCCTTGCCCTCACGGGGACGCCTGTGGAAAACCGACTGCTGGATTTATGGTCCATTTTCAACTTCCTTAATCCGGGCTATTTGGGTAAGCAAGCCCAGTTCCGTAAGAGTTTTGAGGTGCCAATTCAGAAGCAAAACGACCGGGTCCAGTCGGCCACCTTGAAAAAGCTAGTGGAACCGTTCATTCTCCGGCGCATGAAAACGGACAAGTCAATCATTAAAGACTTGCCGGATAAAGTAGAGCAAAAGCTGTACTGCAACCTCACTAAAGAGCAAGCCTCGCTCTACGAAGCGGTAGTCAAAGAAGTGGCCGGAGAGCTGGATGAAGCCGAAGGGATTCAGCGCAAGGGCATGATTCTGGCAACGCTGATGAAGCTCAAGCAGATTTGCAACCATCCCCGCCAGTTCTTGCAGGATGAAAGCGACTTTGACCCGATGCGATCGCACAAGCTCAGTCGTCTCACCGAAATGATTACCGAAGCGGTAGACGAAGGGGAGAGCCTGCTCGTGTTCACCCAGTTCACTGAGCTAGGCGATGCCCTAGAGAAATATATTCGCCAGACCCAAGGCTATAACACCTACTACATTCACGGCGGCACCAACCGCAACAAGCGAGAAAAGATGATTGCTGAGTTTCAAGACCCAGAAACAGAGCCATCGGTGTTTATTTTGTCCCTAAAGGCAGGCGGCGTTGGCATCACCCTCACCAAAGCTAATCATGTCTTCCATTTCGACCGCTGGTGGAACCCGGCGGTGGAGGACCAAGCGACGGATCGTGCCTTTCGGATTGGTCAGAAAAAGAACGTATTTGTTCATAAGTTTGTTGCCATTGGCACCCTGGAGGAGCGCATTGACGAGATGATTGAAGACAAGAAGAAGTTGGCTGGTGCGATCGTGGGGTCTGATGAATCTTGGCTCACAGAGTTAGATAATGAGGCGTTCAAAAAGTTAATTGCATTAAATAAAACCGCGATTTTGGAATAATGGCATTCTTCTACAAATCGGTAGGAGCCTCTATACCAATCAAAACTGATTATAGAGAAAGACGATAAGACCCCGTATGGATTTCCGGCTTTTTGTTCCCTGATATCACGTGGGTTTGGTATAGCTGTGACGACCCAATGCTCGATATCTCTGATTTTTGGAAGCATAGCCCCCTTTGAATTAGACATCTAAAGGACTACGGACACCCATCGCCCCTTGATTGAGTACATGGGTATAAATCATCGTCGTGCGGACATCTTTGTGACCAAGCAAAGCCTGAACCGTGCGAATGTCGTAGCCATTTTGGAGCACATGGGTGGCAAAGCTATGGCGGAGGGTATGACAGCCGACCTTCTTCTCAATTCCAGCTTTGTGGGCTGCTATCTTCACAGCTTTACGAATAACACTCCCGTCTAAGTGATGTCGTCGAGTCTTTTCGGTACGAGGATCAGCAGATCGATGAATTGAGGGGAAGATATACTGCCAGATCCAATCTCGATTAGCCCCTGGATATTTGCGCTCAAGGGCATCAGGGAGGTAGACATCACCGTACCCCTGAGCCAGATCATCTTCGTGAGTTTGTTTGACGTGAATAAGATGGGCGCGTAGGAGAGGGATGATGACTTGAGGCAGAACCGTCACTCGATCTTGCTTCCCTTTGGTGTCTCGAAGGGTGATATGTGAGTAACCAAAGTCGATATCTTTAACTCTAAGGCGCAACCCCTCCGTCAAACGCATTCCAGACCCATAGAGAAGTTTCGCCAACAGTTGTGGCGTTCCAGCCATGTGCAGAAGAAGCTGCTGAGCTTCGTCGGGAGTCAGCACTGTTGGTAAATGTTTTGATTGTCTAGCACGGACGGAATCAATAGTTTCGGCTAGAGGGTTTTTAAGAACGTAGCGGTATAAAAACAAAAGGGCACTGAGTGCTTGATTTTGAGTGGAAGCAGCAACGTGCTCACGGACAGCGAGGTGGGTGAGAAAGGCTTCGACTTCAGGTTCAGCCATGTCTTTGGGATGACGTTTGTTATGGAAGAGAATAAAACGGCGTATCCACTGCACGTAGGTCTCTTCAGTACGGTAGGCGTAATGCTTCGTTCGCATCACATCACGAACTTGGTCAAGTAGCTTTCGTGGCTTGGCTGGTGGCATTAAGATTGCCTGATAAAAACAATGTTTCCAGATATCAATACCTTCGCCAAATCATGAGGAATTTTCAACACTGTTTCTAGGGTGTACAGCGCCTAGATTGGCAGCCTTTCTCAAGACCTGTGCCCAAGAAATAGGATCAGGTTTTTGTGGAAGCCATT
>JBAUJD010000301.1:0-6522 GCA_049683515.1 Thermosynechococcaceae cyanobacterium
CCAACAACGAGGACGTAAGCGGTCTCAAAGCTTTGCAGGGCGTTTGCAAAGATCTGAAGGTTTTGGACTCGATTTAAATTGACGGAGGGATTTGGGATGATGTGGGTGGAGAGCTTTTTCCGCGCAGACTGAGGCTGATCGAGATAATCGTCCACAGAAAACACCAGGTTGCAGTGCTGAATTAGTACTGGGCGTTGATTGGGTGAGATCGGGTAATGTGTTTTACAGAGATCGCATTCGACATGCGTGGACGAGAAGTTCAGACTTGGAGAACAACAATTGAGGCATCTGGCATTCTTTCGGAGAAAGTACATTATGTCTAAATTCATTGAATTAAGGCTCGTCACCAGTATTTTTATATTCCTTTGAAGCTCAAAATATTCGTATTTAAAAATCTCAAGTAGTGCAGAAAAGAAAAAATCAACGAAATAAACATCAAAAAAGAATTAAAATAGACTTTAACTTTTTGATTCCACTAAGTTCTATCTATCTAAAACAGTATCCCAAAAACATTTCAATCAAGAAAGATATTTCTCAACTAACAAAGCTTTATAGTTCTCATTGCAGATCTATATAATAATTCATTAAAAACTAGTGGGTAATTTTCAAGGCTTTTAGAGATCTCTGAATAAGATCTTTGAATAGCATGTAATAAGCAAAGATAATGTTTGGAATTTCGGCATACGATCGCTTTGCGATTACCAGAGAAATACGACTCCAAGGTTCTAACGTTAAAGAAATTAGCGCAAGTGAAGTGGCGCTGAAATAGTTAAAATGCTTATACCCATACTTAATTCTGCTCCTTAAGCTATAAAATAAGCGATGGGCTTTAACTTGTTCTGAGCTGCCATTCCCTCGATGGAAGGCACGAACATCAGATAAATAGTAGCTTGTCCACCCTTGTTTCAAAGCCCTGAAAGAGAGATCGACTTCTTCAAAATAGACAAAGAAGCGTTCATCAAATCCCTCTAGCCTTTCAAATAGGTCTCGTCGAATCAGAAAAAATGCACCGATGACTTGATCAACCTGACGATTATAACTGTAGTCCCAATCAGTCATGTAAATTTTTGGTAGCCGCATTGAAAGTGCATGGGGCAGGAGAGCATTTAAGCCTAAAGCTTTGACAGCAAGTGCAGTAAAAGTCGGAAAGTAGGTGCAAGTATGACTCACTTCACTATTGCTGTCAACCAACTGAATGCCGCAGATACCAACTTTAGCACTGTTATCTTCTTGCATGAATTCAATTGGTCGACACAAGGAGTTTTCAAACAGGGAAGTATCAGGATTCAGAAAAAGAATATAATCTGCGTTGCTCTCCAATGCACCTTGGTTACAAGCGGCTCCAAATCCTCGATTAAAAGAATTAGTTCTAATTTTCAAGGGGAGATCAATATATTTGATTCCAAGCATTGAGGTATCCGTAGAGGCATTATCAATAATAACAATGTTATTTAAGTGAAATCCTGAACGGTCAGTTGTCAAAATAGAACTAAGGCAATCAAATAGCTGATGTCCAGTATTCCAATTCACGATCACGATATCCAGAGAAGGCATATTGTTTTAGAAAAAATAGTCAGACATTGTGAAAATATAGATATTAGCAAGCGAATACACGATAGAGAAGGGAACGGTAAAGACAAGTTGCTTCTTCGTCCCCATTGACGCTATGAGAAGAATACCAAACACCTGAAATACTTCTGACAGTCGATGTGCGAAAATCGGGATATTTGCACATCCATAGAAGATTGCCAGTGAGTAGGTAAATAAGCACAAGAGGGAAAGACTTAATTTATGTTCTTTTGGCTTAATTAGTATGAAACTCATTAACACTAGCATCCAATCCAACAACTTTTGAATCGACAATAGATTCACCTCCTGACCAAATCCATCTTCATAAAGAAAACCCGCCGCAAAAATGTCAAACGAAAAAATTGCAATTGCATTGCAAAAGAATAACAAGAGAAAGAAAAGAATAATTGAACTAAGAACAATAAATTTTCGAGACCTTGCAAACTGCTGTACAATTAGCAAAGGTATTGATGTCAGGAGTGAAGCATGAAAGGAAATTCCTACAATTAAGAACAATGTATGCGCAAGATAGTATTTCCAACTTTGCTTAAACGGATCTCGTCCTCGTAGCGATCGAGGATAAAATTTGGGAAGAAGCAGATCGCGCTTGATGTAGACGAAGCTGACTAACACGAAACTAATGCCAACAGAAACACGAAGCTGAGTCAACTCATGCAGAGGGAAAAATCTCGTCATATACATCAGCACTGCTAGAACAAAACTGATTGAAATCTTGGCAATCTTAATAGAATTTAGTGTGGCGATCCGTGCAACAATACACAGTTTTGGAAAGAGGGAAACAGCAGTTATAACAGCGTAGATTGCATTAGGAGAATTCACAGCTAATGCTAATAAGCAGGAAAAATATTGAAATCCAAGTTCGAAACGGTAAGCTTGTGTATTACTACATCCATTGATCAAGACATGCTGGAAGAATATATCATAGGCGTGATAATCCCTACTTTCACCAAAGAAATTTGAGAAGGTCAGTAATGACGCTAGTAAAACTAGAGCAATGATAATAACGATCTGCAGTCTTAAGCTTGATTTATTCTTGCTTTTTGCTATTTGGGAAGATATCAAGGAACTCATGTCATCATTTTTTAGTAATGTTCTATTTGCAATTCAAGCGAGTTAAGATCAATCGTTTATTCACTAACTCTTTTGAGTGTGAATTTTAGTTCATAGCATGGGAAAAGATAGCAGAGATTCTCTTCATAGAATTCTTTTGTCCAAGTTGTTAGATTGAAGAGTTTTTCGAACAAGAGCTTCTTGATCCCATATCGCGCAGGGAATGCTGGAGATGACTTAAAAACCAGCTTTGCATCGACTAGATCGAAGCAAAGAACCCTTTGATAGGTTGGCGTTCTTCTTTTGAAAATAGAGTCGATAGAGAAATAAGAAAAGCTGTACAGCCCATAGAAAATCTTATGAGTATAGTCTGAGTAAAAATACGGATTTGAAAAATGGGGAACTACGATTTCGAGCAATCCATTTGGAGCTAAGATTCTTGAAAGTTCTCCCAACAATAATTCAAGATTCGGCACATGTTCGAAAAAGTGAGAAGAGTAAACGGCTGAAACCGAAGCATCAGGAAACTCGTTCAAGACATCATAAACATCGCCTACAATATCTACAACATCATAGTTTAGAAGATCAATCCCGATCGAGTGATTAAACCGCTTTCGATTGCCACATCCTAGTTCTAGTATGACGCCCTCCTGCTCCTTTAATTCAGACAGCAGGCCACGCTTGTCTAATATCATCATAGCTCCTACAAAGAATAGAATGAGTGTAACTTTTCTAATTTAGTATAATTTACAGAAATTCTTGATCGTATTCTTGTCTTCACTTGTTAGAATAATCAGCCAACTTACACTAAGAAAAACAATCAGGATTAATGAATATAAGGCAGTTTTATTTATCATTTCTATATCGACAAAAATCATCAAAGGCAAAAGAAAAGTAAGGCTAGCTGATAGGACAAAAGGAATCATGTTGATTGGAACTAATCTACGTTTAAGGAAGTGTCGAGATACTAAAGTCAAACAGATAAAGTCAAGTGTTACTCTGAATGTCCAAGTGTAAGCAGCTCCTACAATCCCATAGGTGCTAGTGAAATGCCATAGAGCTATTGCATAAATAGGAAGTTCGATAAAATGAAGTTTGGCAGTTAAATCCGGTCTTCCTATCCCTTGAATTAAAGCAAAAGGCACTTGAGCAAGACCGTTGATTAATACACCAATTGCTAACCATTCTAGGACAGAACTACTGTTAAGTGCAAATTCCTTGCCTAACCAAAGATTTAATCCATCAGGTGCAAAGAGAACAATTAGAAAGATGATTGGATATAGAATCAAAAACGTCAACTTCACACCACGATCAAAAATTTGCCCAGCTTTTTTGCTACTTGTTCCAAAGGCCGTTGAGAAAGCCGGAAATAAGACGCTGACTAGCGCAGTAGGGACGATCAGTACTTTAGTTACAAGCTCATAGGGTGTTGTGTAGTAAGTGACTGCGGTAATTGAGATAACAGAGCCAATCAAAAAACGATCCATTGATGCCATGAAAGGAGAAACAATGTTGCTCATAGTCATCCAGCTACCAAACCGAAGTAGCGGAGAAATTAGTTCTCTCGAAAAGCTAATTTCTCTCAATAGTGGCATTGTTCGGAAACAAGCCAGGCAGTATATACCTCCAAAAATAAAACGTCCAACCACTAGAACTATCATCACTGCTGCGAGATGAGTTGAGAAAGATAGTGCAACTAACGGCCCGATAAATGTAAATAGCCCCAATGGAATTCGAATTGCATTAATTAGATCAAATCGTTGCAAAGCCGATAAGACTCCATTAAAACCAGCAGAGATAGTCACTGCTGGAATTGATAAAGCAAGAATGCGAAATCCAATCAATGTTTCTTGTTGTAGATCTTGAGGAAGCTTGAGAACGCTATAGACAATCCAAGGTGAGATCGCAATAAATAGGCCTGATCCAATAAGCCCTAATCCCACCATCAAAAAAGAAGCTGTCCAGATCAATTTTGCGATCTCGTTTTCATCTTCTTCTTTTCCAATCGATTCAGCGACTAACTGAGTTAAAGCACGCCCCAATCCTAGATCGAATAGGCTAAAATAACTCACAACCATCCAAGCCAAGGTCAGAATTCCAAATCGATCTGTTCCCATCTCCTTGATCAATATCGGAATCGTGAAAACAGCGGCGAGTAAGGGAACTCCTTGCCCAACTAAACTATAAACGGTGTTGAGAGCAAGCAGACGCCCACTTATTAGTTGCTGGATTTTTGATTTTGGCATTAGTCTGTCAAGATGTAAAGGGCGATCTCATCCTGAAATCGAGGTTCTCTAAGCTTTCTCAAATAAGTGTTGAAATATGGATCAATCGCTAGCTTTCTGGATGATCAACACAGCCTCCTCTCCTGAATTGCGCTGCTTTTTAAAGAGAATTGAGTAAATCTGAAATAGCATCCCCCGAAAAAGATTCAACTTGCTCGGATTCATAATCATGTGGCGACCCGATTTCTGAATCTCTAGACTTCCAGCAAAACAACTTGCTGCGCGAATTGAGGTCGTTAAAGTCCTCATCTGCCCAAATCCTGCCTTCTGAGCACAGCTTTTAAGAGTTTCCTGTGAGAACAAGAATAGATGTCTGGGTGGATCTAAGTGAAGCCAGCTCGACCCAAACTGCTGATGTCCCCAAGCCGAAATATTTGGGGTCACCACAATCAGAGAGCCACCGGGTTTCAAAATTCGATTACATTCTTTGAGAAGAGCCACCGGATCAGGAATATGTTCGATGACATGATTCATTGTCACTGCGTCAAACGATTGATCGGCATAACCAATACTTTCCAATGTACCTGTGTGGATGTTGATGCTATATCTATCAGCTACAGTCTTAGCCACCTTTGGATCAAAATCGACCCCTTCAACTTCCCATCCACTCTGCTTCATACGGTTCAGATATTTTCCAGCTCCGCAGCCTACTTCGAGTAATCGCCCAGGTTTTTGGATCAGATACAGATTATCCAAACTGATTTTCTCTTGTTTAACCCCTAAAACAGAGAAAGAAGTTAACCAGACCGCATGGCAAGCTCTCCATATCAGAGATCGAAGCCCACTTGCTTTGGCAGTTACTTCATTCGAATCATGAGTGCAGTAGGTTTCATAGGCTTTCCCAATCTCTGACGCAAAGGGCATGGGATCTAACCAGACCAAGCCACAGTCAGGGTTAGAACACTGCTTCAGATTCCAATTACCTAAAGCGTTAAAGATACGATCTCTTAAATTCTGATAAAGCAGGTTGCCTTTTGCCTGACATAAGTAGCAATCTGGACAGTCATTAGTTCGAATTTGCTTGTCGCTGTCAACTGCTAACATATTTCTTCGTTCCAAAGTTTAGGCATAAATTTTAGGCTCTCAGCCAACCTCACCATTGCCACCTATCCCTCTTTTTTAGGTAGAGAATATTTGTGAGCTTGATTTTACGTGATCCTATGCCCCAGTGAACAGACACAAATCTAACGGAATGTCGCCGTTCCAGATTTCCTTCACTCAAAGTGACAAAAGAGGGCTATAGTGGATTTCATAATTATAGAGAGCAGCACAATAGCTAAAAGACATGACTGGCAGTACCTACGCTGTACTTCATAGATCTGAAATCCGCTATATCAGAAAAATCCTAACGCAAACACCTCCGCATCATTCAAAGCCAACCCTGCTTTATCCTTTACCGATAAAATCGGGCCTTGATCAATCCAGGGCTATTTCATTTAAAACGTGGACCTGATATGGTACTACAGCCTAAGCCCTATACCTTTAACGCCCTATGTCCGAGCTTGCTATTGTCGAAATATTTTCAGACTTACCAGACCCCCGGCGCAAGGCAGGAAAGCGGCATAATCAAGCACTCTGCCTAGCGTTGTTTACCCTA
>JBAUJD010000302.1:0-4689 GCA_049683515.1 Thermosynechococcaceae cyanobacterium
ACCCAGATGTGTTTATTGATAGCCTCGTCGAAATTATCATGAAGACTCAGTCCACCACAACCCTACACCAGGGCTAACCTATGGAAATACCCTCAGCCTATATACCGCCTACTGTCTGGCAATGGAAGACCGAGAGCGGCGGCACCTGGGCCAGCATTAATCGACCCATCGCTGGCCCCACTCACGACAAAGAACTGCCGGTCGGTCAGCACGCGCTCCAGCTTTATTCGTTGGCAACTCCGAATGGGCAAAAGGTCACGGTGATGCTGGAGGAACTACTGGCTCTCGGTATCACGGCAGCCGAGTACGATGCTTACCCAATTAAAATTAATGAGGGCGACCAGTTTGGTAGTGGCTTTGTGGTCGTGAATCCCAACTCCAAGATTCCCGCTCTGGTGGACCGCAGCACGACACCCCCGACTCGCGTCTTTGAATCAGGGTCGATCTTGCTCTATCTGGCGGAGAAATTTAGCGCTTTTCTGCCCACCGAACCCGCTCAACGAACCGAATGCCTGTCTTGGCTCTTTTGGCAGGTCGGCTCAGCCCCTTATTTGGGGGGTGGTTTCGGGCATTTCTATAGCTATGCTCCTACTAAAATTGAATACTGTATCGATCGCTTCACCATGGAGACCAAGCGCCAGCTTGACGTTCTCGACCAACAGTTGGCAGACAAGCCGTTCATCTGCGGTGATGCCTACACCATTGCCGACATTGCGATCTGGCCCTGGTATGGGGGGCTGGTTTTGAACCGTCTCTACGACGCTGCCGAGTTTGTCGATGCCCCGTCTTACACTCATCTAATCCGGTGGGCCAAGGAGATTGATGCTCGACCCGCAGTGCAGCGTGGACGGAGGGTGAACCGAACTTGGGGACCACCGCAAGAACAGCTCCCTGAACGGCATGCGGCCAGTGATTTTGAGAATTGAACTGAGGACAAGTTGGAAGTCTTGGACTAGAGGTGTACTGGAGATTCAAGATTTAGCCTGAGGAGTGGGGGTTGAGATCGCATCCAAGCCGGTTGCAAACCCAATGAGATTTGCAGCTTTATGCGCTCAAATGCAGGCATTGAAGGTGCGTTCTCCGCTATGCCTGCTATGAGAGCTTCACTAAAGCTAGTAATTATTACTCACCCAACCCACAAACAATCTGAAGAGAAGTGCATGAATTACTACCAGAGTATAAAAATGCCGATACCCTGATTCTTCGTAATGCGGCTAGCTTTTCCTAGAGTTAGAACGTGCCGTTGACCTCAAACAACGATCAAACAAAGCCCCTCAAGCAAACGTAGATCTTGTACATCTTCAATACCGTTAGGAGTCTTAGTTTTGATTCAATCAAATCCTCCCCTTAAGTCTCCCCGTACTTCGTCGAGAATCCTCCCAGAGCGCGCCTTTGACCAGTGGGGGGGAGCCGCTCAGTTTGTCCAGGCATATAGCGCTGATCCAACCCTTCAAGCCAATCCCCTGGTTCAGCAGCTCCATCAATCCCTGGTCGAACAGGCATCAGTCTGTAGTTTTTGTGGTGTGGGCTGTCCCTATGCGGTGGTCCAAGATACTCACCAGCACAAGAAACTTGTTCCCCTCAGCAATTTAGGTCTGTGTGTCAAAGGCGCAACCTCTCTGATGACCGGGGGCGATGCTGAACGGGATCAACGGCTCCAGCGGCGGGGGCAAAAGGGCGATCGCATCCGTTCTCCCATGATTCGCAAACACGATGGCACTTGGCAAGAGGTGTCTTGGGCGCAAGCCCTCGATCTCGCCGCGTGGCTGTTCTTGCATGTGCGGGAGTGGGTGGGACCGGACGGGGTTGCCATTTACGGCAACGGCCAAAAAACGATGGAAGCGATCTGGATGGCTTCTCTCTATAAAACAGTCTTTAAGGTGGCGACGATTGGAGCCAACTCAGAGCGTTGCTTAGCTAGCGCTGGGGCAGCGCATGAACTTAATTTTGGCAATGAAGCCTCGTTCACCTGGAAAGAGTTTGAAGAGCTAGAACAGTGTGACGTTGCCATTCTCCACGGCACGAATCCCTACGTGACGTTTCCGCAAGCCTACAAAAAGCTGATGCGGAATCAGGATGCCGTCAAGGTGGTGATTGATCCGATTGAAAACGATACCGTGCTCCATCTACGAGAATCGGGCCATCCGATGCTGCACATTCGCTTTGAGCAGGGGGGCGATGTCCTCTTCAACTTGGCGGTGATGCGAGAAATCTTAGATCAGGGTTGGGAAGATCAGGTCTTTTTAGAATCAGCGGTCGAACCAGCCAGCTTGCAAGACCTTCGTGCCCTATGCGCTCAGGACCGTTGCCGACCCGAGACGGTGGCAGAGCAAATAGCCCTCAAGGGAGGTAATCCGGCTGAATTAGCTGCCACCATTCGATCCTACACCGCGTTAATTGCTCAGCCGAATCCGCAGGGAGAACGACCCCGCCCCGCCTTTGTCTCCAGTATGGGGATTAACCAAAGCACAGGCTCCTATGGCTTTTCTACCAACCTGAACCTGCTGCTCTTGACTGGGAACGTGGGCCGTCGGGGGGCTGGCTCCTTGAGAATTGCAGGCCAATCCAATGCCACCAGTGAGCTAATGCTGGGCTTCAATGCGCGGCGGCTGGCCTTTAATCTGGATGTGACCAATCCTGACCATCGTCAGCAAATGGCGGCAGCGCTAGAGGTGCCTGAGCATAATATTGCCGATCATGCCGGGACGCCCGTGTCTCAAATGTCGGATGATCACCTGCTTTACTGTTTTATCTTTGTGGGCACCCAGTTCACTCGCAATATGCCCCGCCTCGGGCAATGGCTGAGGCAGTTGGGGCGCAGCTTTAATATTGTGATTGATTCCTTCTTGGCTGATGGGGTGCTCGACTCTGCCGACGTGATTTTGCCAGCGCTCACCTATACCGAACGCAAAGGCGTGATTCAGCGGGGAGATCGCACCCTGCAGCTCCAGCAGCCCGTCAGTGCAGCACCGGAGATGGCCTGGTCGGATGAGCAGGTATTAGCAAAATTGGCTCTGGCGATCGCAAGTCGGCTCCAGGATGCTGACACTGCTGCCTTAAATGATCTGGATCCAGCCGTGATCAACCACGCCTTCGGTCGCTATCTCAACGATCAGAACCAAATTGATTCAGGTATCGTCTTTGACCATCTCGTCGCCGTTTCTCGCAAGCTCAACGTTTATAACCGCTTAGAAACGGCTGCAGGAGAACCGATTTCCCATGACCTCCTACAAAAGAACGCCGGGTTAGGGGTTCAATGGCAGGGAGATGGTCGCTATGCCTCGGCCAGAGCGGACGGAGCAGTTTTCCCAGGACTGAAGCATGGCGATCGCCATCAGGCCAAGCTGGTGTGTCCTCCTGAAAAATTTCTAGAGCGGCTCGTGACGCGGGGTGACGAAAAACTCCGCAGCTTGATTACAGGCCGGGGCCGTCCCGGTCGCAACCCCAAAGCCTATATTGCTCGCTACAACTCCGGGATTAAAACCCTGCCCATTGGCGCTAAAAAAACGGATTCGACCTACTGGATTGAACTGCATCCTGACTATGCCGCTCAGCAAGGCTTAAAAGCAGGCGATCCGGTGCGAGTCACCAGCCATCACGGCACCATTATTGGCTGCGTCAGTCTCAATGAGCACGTCACCGCAGAGTTTCCTTTTCTTGATTTTGCGCCCGGAGAGGCGAACCGGCTTACCGATTATTTAGATAGCGATCGCTTTACCAATCAAAGCCTGATCAAGCGCACGCCCATTCGCCTAGAGCCGTTATCGCTAACGGAAGCCTGCCTGTGGAAGCAGCCGCATCTGGAGTCCTTTGAGTCAGTGGTTGCGATTCTGTTTGAGCAGTTTCGCAACAGCTATCCCACCGATGACGACGCCGATGATTTTGCACGGGGAACCGAAGATGCCGTGGACTGGCTACCGCTCACGATGCTGCGCCAGCCCCACACTGAGCAAGAACATCAACTAGCGGCAGCAGTAGGAGCAATGGCGACCTTCTTACAGCGCTATAGCGATGATGTGACTTATCGAGCCGCCGCCGCTGAGCTGCTGTTGGGGCTTGAGGGGGATGGGTGCGATCGCGTCTTAACCATCCTTCTGCCCCTCTTGCGAAAGCTAGATTTCGATACATTGATGATCTCACTCCTCAACGATGTCGTTGGCCCGATTCCCTTACTCGATGCCCAAGGCAATCGGGTGGAGGCCACCTTAAAAGCAGCCCATAAAAGTGCAGTAATTGAAATAAAAGAAGAAGTCGTGGGCGTCCAGCTATTTCTAGCGATTAAATATGCTCTAGAGCAGCTCTATGGTGTTGGCAATCCCATCCCTCAAGAAGAGATTGCGATTGTTTCTGGGATTAAAATCCCTTGCTCAGGGGATGTGCCCGCCTATGTCATGGGGATTAGTCCAGCGGATTTAACGGCGGATCGGTTGGTTCACTGCACCCAAATCGGGAGTAATGCGATTACCGTCATCGATCGCAAGCATAATCGGGCCGTCAAAATTGATATCACCACCGGCGTATTGCCCTACGATCGCGAGTTATTGAGCTTGCGAGGCATCGTGATCATGAAGAAGCAGGCCGCAAGTCGAGCTGAGCATCGCCGTTTCTTCGATCGACTCGTTGTACTTATTGCCACCTTTTTGCGTGTCGGTGAAGGGAACTTTAGAGTGATTGGCCCCTTTGCATTGC
>JBAUJD010000303.1:0-12336 GCA_049683515.1 Thermosynechococcaceae cyanobacterium
TTGCTCGTAATTTAGCGCTCAATCTGTATCGGGATATGGGCTTTGATAATATGGCTCAAGCGCAACGCCACTCAGGCTTTGGACTCAAAACTCTTACCTCTTTATTTAGAATGAAATAGCCCTGCAACTTGGCCTTGAAGGTAACAGTCGCCTACTTTCAGATTTACATCGTAGGGATAGGCATCCACAGGCCGACCCTCTAGATTGACCACTTCACTATCGCCACTGTACTTCAGGCTTAACTTATCCAAAATTAGTTTCAACGGAATCAGGGTAAGGGGAGATCCCGTATCCAGTACTGCCTTTTCTTTGACAGCCTGTGTATTAGAAGTATCAATAGAAGTTATTCGCAAAGAGATTATAGGTTCATATATTGTTTTAATCCCTTCTGTTTCAGTCTCAATTCTTATCTCAGTATAATTATAATTCCCCATGCTCAAAGAAATAAATCCAGAGGCTTAGTTATTGTATTTGGATCTACTTTAGATACATGTTTTACAAAAATATCTCTGTATCCCCTCCTCTCTCTGTCTCTGCGAATAATTTCTGCCATCTCATCTCCGTGATCTAATACAACCCCATCCTCAAAAAGAATATATTGTCCTAGATACTTCTCCTTTAGATTATCCCACTCCTCTTTGTAGGAGCGGTGCTGCATCAGAGCAAACTGGAAAGATTGCTCACTAGGGAAATGTTCGACAACCTTGGCTTGTTCAGGGGTTGTTATGACTGGCCTACTAACAACATCCAGCCCTAGCGCAGCTATATCGAACTGAACATCATCAATGCTTGTAGAATTTTTGATTGCGGAGAAGACCAAGACGACCTTACGAGATGATTCTTGATAGTCCTCTAATATGCTTTTATCTCTAAAAAAATATATTAACGTTTTGGGCAGACTAAATACAACATAAAAAATTCTTCGTGGGTGAGAAAGTAAAAGCTTACATGCTTTCCTAATAAAAAGGAAAAAGCTAAAGCCCTTCTCTTCAGTTGCTCTATATAGCTCCGTAATGCTGTTGGGCTTAAAGCCTTTAACTTGATTCCAAATATCAGCTCTTGTGCTTACTGGCAACTCCTCCCAGTGAGTAACAAGAATATCGATCGTAAAACTCAAATACTTTGCTTTAGCTTTGCGGAATTCAACCGAGTCTCCGTGATGGCGATAAACCGCATCTCTCATACGAAGACGAGAGCGTAGCTTCCCGCGCAATCGTGGGGGGAGGCCGTCCATAAGAGAGCCAGCTATCGAAGGATCTTTGCTGACACCTTCTTGAGAATTCATCTCAGAGGACAAAAGGTTGAAAGCACGATCTAAAACACTTTCCTTATCTTTAGGGAGGATGGACTCATCCATAAAAAATGACTTTACCCTCCTTCACTCAAAAACAAAGCAGACACTTAGCGCAGCAATGAAACATGACACTACGATGTTAGCGCTTATCAGCATCATAGACATATCCATGACGTAAAACTCCTTTATACAGGTAAATTCAGGATTCTAGATCGAAATAAAGCCTTCAATGGGGCGCTATCGCTCTTCCATCACTCCCGGAGGGCTGACCTTTGGAACCCTTGCTTCATAAGGAATATAGGAATTTGTCTTTTCCATCAGTTTCAGATCGTCCCAACAGGCTTAATCCACTCCTGGCAAGCACTTCAACGCTTGATAGTTTCTTAGTTTGATGGAAGAGCGCTATCGCTCTTCCATCACTTTGGGAAAGTAAAAATCATACCTGAGATCGTGAACCTTTACCCTGCATGACTTCCGAGATTAATTTTCTAACAGATAGCCCAAGACGTAGGCGTTTCAAGAAGATTGTTGCAGGGAGAGGGTTCTAGTTTATCCCCTCCCTAGAGTGATGGAAGAGCTCTATACCAATCTGATCTGAATCATGGACATTACTTTCACTCAAACCATTAGGCCGCAAAGCTTCTGGATTAGATTTTCTCTAATATGACTTGGAGCTGATGGTGAGCACGAATCCCTGTCCCTATTGAAGCCAAAGTTCCAGCTTAATATTTTGGATTTTTTGTTTCATGATCTAGCGATTGTAAGGGTTCAAAGTCCCCCACGAGTGGGGGATTTAGGGAGCAATACAGAGCAAGACAAGTTTCCTCTAGAGCTGTCTTACACCGCAATTTATCAGTACACTACGAAAGAACTACAGAGATATTTGAAGCGTTATGTCCGAGGCAAAAATTGGCATTATTGGCGGCAGCGGCCTCTATAAGATGGAGGCGCTCACCGATGTCGAAGAAATAAAAATTGAGACCCCTTTTGGCGACCCCTCCGACGCCTTGATCATGGGCACCCTGGCCGGAACCCGCGTTGTCTTTTTAGCCCGCCATGGACGCAATCACCACTTACTCCCCTCAGAGCTACCCTTTCGAGCCAATATCTATGCGATGAAAAGCCTGGGGGTTGAATATTTACTGTCAGCCTCAGCCGTAGGGTCTCTACAAGCAGAAGCCAAACCTCTCGATATGGTGGTACCCGACCAGTTTATTGATCGTACGAAAGATCGCGATGCAACCTTCTTTGGCGATGGCATTGTGGCCCACATTGGGTTTGGCGATCCCATTTGTCCGGCATTAGCGGGAGTATTGGGGGATGCGATCGCATCCCTTAATCTCTCCGATGTCACCCTGCACCGCAGCGGCACCTACGTCTGTATGGAAGGCCCAGCCTTTTCAACGAAGGCTGAATCAAACCTCTATCGAAGCTGGGGCGGCACCGTGATCGGCATGACCAACCTCACCGAAGCCAAACTAGCCAGAGAAGCCGAAATTGCCTATGCAACCCTAGCGCTGGTAACAGATTATGACTGCTGGCACTCCGAACACGACAGCGTCACCGTAGAGATGATTATCGGTAACCTGCAGCTCAATGCAAAAAATGCCCAGCTCGTAATTCAGTCCACTGTCGAACGGCTGAGCAAAAATCCACCCGAATCTAAAGCCCATCGAGCTTTAAAGAGCGCCATCTTTACACCGCTCGATCAGGTTCCAGCAGTAACGAAGCAAAAGCTAGAGGCATTGCTGAAAAAATATCTTTGAAATTGAACGATACCCTTAGAGCGATCTCACCTCAGCAGACGAATCCGCCCAAAGTCTAACGGCACTAACACTAGAGATAAACAAGCCACGGAGTTCAATATGTCAGAAAGGTTAGATCGAATTGAGAGCATTCTTGAGCGGATGACTGAGCGTTCCGAAGTCCAGCAACTGCAGCTTGATGTCGTGATAGAGCAAACCCTAGAACTACAGGCAGGACAAAGAGCATTGCAAGAAGAACAAAAACAACTTCAGTATATGCTTGAGTCCCTTGCGAAGTCGGTTCAAGCCCACTGCGACGATAGCCGCCGCCATCAATAACATGCCGAATTGAAACTCCTTCAGATGGTGAGCATTGCTCTATAGTGACGACGGCACGCTCTAAGCTCCTCATTAAAACGGGCATGATTGCCTTGCTGCTGCTGTTAGCGCTTGGCATGATTGCATTGCTAGGACATCGTCTTGGTGTCCTTCCAGCCGTGGCTCCGCTTCCCCATCTAGCGCTGTTTCTAGGAACAGGAGGGTTAGCCTGTCTCTTGGCGGGATGGCTCCTGAGTCGCCCTTCACTGAAGAAAATTGCCCTGGTGGCCTGCATGATTTTCTTCAGCATCAATGCCTTGGCTTTTACGGGAGCCTACGCGCTCACCCATTCTCGGCAACCCCACCCCTTGAGTTTCGGTCGTCCCAAACCTCAAAGTTCTCGGACCCCCTCAGATATCGGACTGGCCTACACCACCCATCGTATTGCGATCACCCCTTCCGAATGGATAGAAACCTGGGTAATTCCAGCGAACCAACCGCAAGGAACGGTACTGCTCTTCCCCGGTAACCTCGGTACGAAAGGCCAGCAGCTCTTACCTTCAGCACAGATCTTTCATGACCTAAATTACAATGCGATGCTGGTGGATTTTCGGGGGACGGGTGGTTCTAGCGGTTATGCCACCAGTGTTGGCTTTTGGGAGGCTGAAGATGTAGCCCTCGCTGTACAGAAAGCTCAGCAGCTATCCTTAGCATCGCCCCTGGTGCTTTATGGAATCTCGATGGGCAGTGCCGCCATTTTACGGGCAGTGGCTCAAAAGACCGTTACACCCGACGCGATTATTTTGGAGTTGCCCTTTACGCGGTTGAGGGATGCGATCGCAAACCGCATATCCGCCTTTCATCTGCCCACCTTTCCCCTTACAGAACTACTGGTGTTTTGGGGCGGCATTCAGCAGGGCTTTAATGGCTTTGCCCACAGCCCCATCAACTATGCCCAACAGGTGACCTGCCCCACCTTGATTTTGCAGGGTCAGCACGATCGATGGATATCCCTGCCCGAAGTGAAAAAACTTCAGGCGCAGATACGAGGGGCCAGCGAGTTAGTTGTATTTCCCACCGCCGGTCATCAACTATTGGTCACTGTTGCCCCTGAGCTATGGGAAGAGAAAATTCGCAACTTTCTAGCGGCCAGTCAGTCTTAAAATAAATGAGAATATTGATTCCAGCAAAAGCCTATGCCTTGGTTTGTCAAAATTGAAACAGGAATCGTCGATAAACAGACCTTTGATCGCTACGTACCCGCTCACCTAGACTATGTGCAATCTCTCGTCGACAAAGGTCACAAAGCAACAACCGGATACTGGCGCAATAGCGCCGGTGGTATGCTGCTTTTCGAGGCAGACTCTTTAGCAGTGGCGGAAGACCTAGTTAAACAAGATCCCCTCATTAAAAATTGCTGCGTTGACTATGATCTGCACGAATGGGTCCAAGTCAACAACTCACCCAAAAGCACCAGCTAATACCGACACTACCCAATAACTGAATTGAGCGATCTATCTGAGTACTTGACGTATCGTCGCCGGCTTTTTGGCGCGACTTTTTGGCTCAAACTTGCGTCTCAAAACCCGCCATTGCTCCGGTTCAAGAACGCCTTGACACGATTGCTCAGGGTGAATTCTGGCGCTGTAGAGCATTGACAGCAGGCATTGGATCATGGATATTTCACAAAATCTCAAGAGTCTTTTAATCTCAGGCCCATCAGGCCCAATGGGGATCAAGCTAGGCTGAAGGCAACGTGTTCCGAAGGAAGTCCACCGATGTCCCAGCAACAATTTGGCCTGATTGGTCTTGCCGTAATGGGTGAAAATCTCGCCCTTAATGTGGAACGAAATGGATTCCCAGTTGCGGTATATAACCGCACCCGCTCTCGAACCGATGAGTTCATGGCAGAGCGTGCAGTAGGCCGAAATATCAAACCGACCTATTCCCCCGAAGAACTGGTGGAATCTCTGGTACAGCCCCGCCGGATTGTGATTATGGTGAAAGCGGGTGGCCCAGTAGATGCCGTCATTCAACAGCTCAAGCCACTCCTGTCTCCTGGCGATGCCCTCATTGATGGCGGTAACTCTCTCTACGAAGACACTGTTCGTCGTACCAAAGAGCTAGAAGCCGATGGCCTGCGTTTTATTGGCATGGGCGTCAGCGGTGGCGAAGAAGGCGCACTCAACGGTCCCAGCCTCATGCCAGGCGGCACCAAAGAAGCCTATGCTGACCTCGAACCGATTCTCATAAAGATTGCCGCTCAGGTCGATGACGGTCCCTGCGTCACCTATATCGGTCCAGACGGCGCGGGTCACTACGTCAAAATGGTCCACAACGGCATCGAATATGGCGATATGCAGCTCATTGCAGAAGCCTATGACTTGCTCAGATCGGTCGGGTTAACGGCGGCTCAACTCCATGAGGTATTCGCAGATTGGAATAAAACCGATGAGCTGAATTCATTTTTGATTGAGATCACCACCGAGATCTTTACCTATATCGATCCCGACACCCACAAGCCCTTGGTGGATGTGATTATGGATAAAGCCGGTCAGAAAGGAACCGGACGCTGGACCGTGATGAGCGCTTTAGAACTGGGTGTATCCATTCCCACCATTACTGCAGCGGTAAATGCTCGGATCGCGTCGTCCTACAAAGATGAGCGGATTGCGGCCTCTAAGATTCTGTCAGGACCAACCACCAAGTACGAAGGCGATCAGCAGACCTTTGTGAACCAGGTGCGGGATGCGCTGTACTGCTCTAAGATTTGCTCCTACGCTCAGGGCATGGCGCTGATGGGTGCGGCCTCTGAAGAGTTCGGCTTTAACCTCGATCTGGGCGAGATTTCGCGGATTTGGAAAGGGGGCTGCATTATCAGAGCAGGCTTCTTGGATAAGATCAAGAAGGCGTTCTCTGATGATCCCAATCTACCGAATTTGCTGCTCGCCCCTGAGTTTAAGCAGACGATTTTAGATCGCCAAGAAGCATGGCGAGAAGTGATGGCAACGGCGGCCAAGATTGGGGTGCCGGTGCCTGCCTTTAGTGCATCACTGGATTACTTTGATTCTTATCGGCGGGAGCATTTGCCTCAAAATCTCACTCAGGCCCAGCGAGACTTCTTTGGTGCCCATACCTATGAGCGCATTGATAAAGAGGGCAGCTTCCATACAGAGTGGACCACCATTACGGAAGCACCGAGAGAGAGCTAGGGGACTTACTTCTTAGTCAGCCTGTGCCCCTCATCCTTCAGCCCCTTACTCTCTGGGAGAGATAGATTCAAAGTCCTTCTCCCTAGGGAGAGGGATTTAGGGTGAGGGCCAATGCAATCCGATCATGGATGACAATAGAAATACCAAAATGGCTATGACACTATGACCGTTGATGCTCGTCAATATGCGCCTGCAACCCAACGAAACCGAGAGGTCATTCTAGAGGTACTGCATCAGATCTTGCCCACCAAGGGGACAGTCCTAGAAGTTTCTAGCGGTACAGGTGAACATTCCGTCTATTTTGCCCCCCGGCTGCAGCCCCGCTATTGGCTCCCCTCGGATCTAAATCCGGTGGCGCAGGCTAGCATTGCAGCCTGGAAAGAGCACCACCCTGCAGAAAATCTGCTAGCACCGATTCCGCTGAATGCTGAAGATAAAATCTGGTTGGTGGAGCAGCCAGGAGACGTGAGTGGGTTGGTAGAGCCGATTGTTGCTATTGCAAACATCAACATGATTCACATCTCACCCTGGTCAGCTTGTTTAGGGTTGCTAGCCGGGGCCGGTCGAATTCTGCCGCTCGATGGCATTCTCTATCTCTATGGACCCTATAAACGTAACGGAGCGCATACTTCTGACAGTAATGCGATGTTTGATCAGGGGCTGCGATCGCAAAACCCCCAGTGGGGCGTCCGCGATCTAGAGGCCGTCATTGCAGCGGCCCAAGCGCAACATCTCGATCTGCTTAACATTGTCGAGATGCCTGCCAATAACCTGTCCGTCATTTTTCAGCGGCAAGCCAATGGTTCTAAAAACTAGCGGCACAGGATGACTGCATCAGTTGAGATTGTAATGAATATCAGTGAGGTTCAAGTCCTCAATGGACTGAAAGCCATCTTCAGGCGCGATCTCACCAATGAGTTCAGACTGTTGATTAATGCATCCTGGTTTTTGGTTGAATTTGCAAACCCTGGCATAGAGCTTTGCACGAGTTCCAGGCTGACCTACCGTAAAATTTACGCGGCCATCTACGGTGACGGAAACGCCACAAATCGGGCAAGTCGAAAGAGCTGAACTATCTGGTTGATCCATAACCAATATTAGTGAACCTCAACATTAAAACTTTGGGTCACCTAAGCATAAAGGGTTCTCTTTAGCATAAAGGGTTCTCTTTGCTTAAGCGGTGCTTCATCTGGGAATCATACAGAGCCGTCTGATTCCCTCTCGCAGACATCAAATGATGGCTTAGCTAACCAGAATTGCGATCGCAACAGGAATCCAAGTCACAGCAGCGAATGCAACCGCCTGCCATAACCGTGTCTTTGCCTGTGTTGGCTCTGCATAGGATCGATTGGGGCTGACGGCATAGTTATTAACAAGACCCTCTTGATCAACGGTAGAGCCAGTCACATCGGACTGCGGGAAAGACCCCATTGAGCGCTTGAAACGAGCCACAGCCTCAGCCGGGATAAGACCACCGGGAACGGAATATTGCTTGAGAGCAGAAGTTGCAGAAGTCATCATTAATTTCCTTGCGTAACGCTTTGTGTCAATAATGTAACAGAATATTACAAATATTGCAAGTTGTATTGCAAAATACATTTCTTGTGATATAAAAATAGCTCAAAATAAGGGAGCAAAGCCCTTCTAGGGGGAAGGATTTAAGATGAGGGGCGTTGATTTTGATGCGAGTTCCTTGATATCGAAGTGGAGCATCTTCAGGGTGATGAGGGTGCTGCCGCCGTCTTAATTTGGAATGCATTAAGGTAGGTGGAAGATAAGCCCCCCACCGAAAGCCCACCATGCAAAACGTTAATTGGCATCAGCTCCAAAATGGTTCAGATATTCGTGGTGTTGCCCTCGAAGGTGTCCCCAACGAATCGGTTAATCTAACGCCTGAGATCACGACCATTCTCGGAAAAGCTTTTGTAAACTGGCTTGCAACAATAATAAAGAAGCCAGCGACAGACCTCGTGATTGCCATCGGTCGAGACAGCCGCCTCTCTGGCCCCGATCTCAAGCAAGGGCTAATCACAGGCATCACCTCTGCAGGGAGCCGCGTCTATGACTTTGGGCTAGCCTCTACCCCCGCCATGTTCATGAGCACTGTTACCAATGGTTTTAGCTGTGATGGAGCCATTATGCTCACGGCGAGTCATTTACCCTTCAATCGCAATGGCCTCAAATTCTTCACCGCTGATGGAGGGCTAGGCAAGCCTGATATTACGGCTATTCTTGCCCTGGCAGAAGCCAATGATTTTACAGTGAGCCGTCAAGCCGGAACCGTTGAGTCACGAGACTTTATTGGGGTTTATGCTCAGCAGCTTGTGGAAAGCATTCGCGCAGGCGTTAATGCTCAAAGCTACGACACGCCCCTCCAGGGTCTTAAGATTGTCGTTGATGCAGGCAATGGAGCCGGAGGATTCTATGCGGATAAGGTCTTACAGCCTTTAGGAGCCGACACCACCGGCAGTCAGTTTTTAGACCCCGACGGAACGTTCCCGAACCATATTCCGAATCCTGAAGATAGTGATGCGATCGCATCTCTCCAAGCCGCCGTTGCCAGCCACCAAGCCGACTTTGGCATCATCTTTGACACCGATGTCGATCGCTCTGGAGCGGTGGATCAATCGGGGCAAGAACTGAACCGCAATCGTTTGATTGCCTTGATGGCTGCGATCGTATTGAAAGAGCATCCAGGGTCCACGATTGTCACGGACTCTATTACATCAGATGGTCTCACCCAGTTCATTGAGCAAGATCTAGGCGGCAAACATCATCGTTTTAAGCGCGGTTACAAGAACGTCATTAACGAGGCTGTGCGGCTCAATGAAGTAGGGCAAGAATCGTGGCTTGCCATTGAGACCTCCGGCCACGGAGCCATGAAAGAGAATTACTTTCTTGATGACGGAGCCTATCTCATTAGCAAGCTTCTCATTGAGTTAGCAAAAGCAAAACAAGCCGGGAAAGACCTCTGTGACTTGCTCACTTCCCTACAGGAACCAGCCGAGAGCAAAGAACTACGGCTCAAGATCATGGTGGATGATTTCAAAACCTACGGTAGTGAGGTGATTGAGAAGCTACAGGCATTTGCTGCTCAGCAGTCTGATTGGAGCATTGTCCCTAAAAACTATGAAGGGATTCGGATTGCCTGTGAGCGCCCCGATGAAGCAGGATGGTTTTTACTGCGGCTTTCCCTTCATGATCCGGTATTGCCGCTCAATATTGAGTCCAACGTTCCCGGCGGTGTAGCAAAAATTGCCGCTCGCCTGCGGCCTTTCCTGCAAGCCTTTGAGGATCTTGATCTTCCGGCAATGGAGTAAGAGCGTTACTGCTGTGGTTCTCCTGCACGGAGGATTTGGGTAACAGTGAGCTGGAGGTCTGGGAAGGTGGGGGATGCGATCGCCTGCTCCCCTCTATACTCTGCTTCATCGTAGAGTCCTTCATTGAGCTGCAGCACCGAAACCTTAGATGTTAATGGATCTACAATCCAGTATTCAGGTACACCTAACGCCGCGTATTCTGAGCGCTTGTAGCGATAGTCTCGTTTGACTGACTCTGGACTGACAACCTCGACCACCAGCAAGGGTGGTGTTTGGCAAACTGCAGACTCATCTAGCATGTCAACCACTTGTTCAGTGGTGATCACATAAACATCAGAGAGCCGCGATTTCTGCCATCCCGTCCGTAAACCCACTTCTCGCAGACAAAGCCAGGGGTGGCCTAATCGATTGGTTTCAGCGTCTAGCTGCTGTTCAATAAACTTTGCCAGCAACAAATGACGGAACGTAGGCCAGCACACAAGCCGTAATTGCCCTGCGACCAGTTCATAACGGTGATCAGTACCGTCACTGTAGGTAAGATATTCGTCAAAATGATACTGTCTCACTAAAAACTCAGTCCTGAACGGCCATCAATAACAACATGAATCCCATCAAGGCTAAGCGCTAAATCAATAAGCCCGTTAAATGTATTAGAAAGCATGATGGCAGCAATCAAAAGCAAAACCAATATAAGCATTTTAGTTTGAAGACTAGATTGGATCATTTAATTCAATAATAGAGAGGAATATCTAATTCTCTATCAAATATATTTTTGCATGTCAAACTGAATTTTATCCAGATGCACAAAAAAAACTGACGACACTTATATATACACCTTGAAAATATTTGTGGATATAGTTCCAAAAACTACAGACTTATCATTATCATGTCCTATTCAGGCAGAAAACGGAGATAGTTCCAGATTCGCAAGACTTTATTTTAGATTGGTAATATATTGGTATTACTGAACTGAGACTGATTGATTCAAATATGAATACAAGACGGTTTACTCGAACACAAGATGGGTTGTTGAGAAGGCACTATCCTAGATTTCGTGCTCATGAAATTTCTAAAGATGAGTTAGAAGAATTAATTGGCATAGATATCAAAGCTATATACAATCGGGCAGGAAAGCTTAATCTACAGAGATCCAGGCAAGTCTGGACCCAGGAAGAGAATGATCAGTTAAGAAAAGCATGGAGCCGTTCTGCTGACAATGATGAAATTGTATCTCTCTTTCAAGATAGAACACCAGAAGCCATTCGGAAGCAGGCTTCTAAATTGAATTTAGCTCTGCGACGAATGCCTTGGACAAATGAAGAAGATCAGCTCCTTCAAGAAGTTTGCAAAGAGACAGAAGAACATTTAAGACGGGGTTTTCTGGATCACCGAGCGAAATGGGCTGTACCAAGTAGTTTTCATGGTGAAGAATTACAGCGACTGCGGGATAAAAGAGGAGATCAAGCTCTACGTGAGCGTGCTCGGAAGTTAGGATTCTCCCTTGATAGAGGTCACAAATATGATAGACAGTTCTTTGATATACCTAATTGGTGTAATTCTTACTGGGCGGGCTGGTTAGCTGCTGGTGCAGCAAAGATAGATCGAACCAATAATGTAATAACTATTAGCGTCAAGGATGGAAATTATAGGTATATCAATATTCATCAGTTTTCTAAACAAGTCCAATCTAGCAAGATACCAGTCCAGCACGGAAACAAAGGAATCATTACGTTCAAGTTTTGTGCTGCTCAGCAATGGATTGAATCATTAGGAAAAAACTTTGGGTTTCGAGAGTCAGGTATAGTTGAGCTTTCCATTGAAGGGATAAATGTAGAAGTTGAGGGAATTGAATTTCCTCAAGGTTCAAAACTAGAGAAAATCTTGGAATTCAAGTTAAAAGGTATTGTCAATCATCGATCAGCCGTGAGAGCGGTAACATTTAAGGATGATGGAACATCTTTACATCCAGTACTTGTTCAATGTTTCCTTGAGGGATACAGGGGGGTTCTATTTCCTCAGTTTTTTACCAAGATAGAGCCTCATTTATCAGATGCATCAGCCTCTTAGGGCTTCATGTATTTCCAGAAATATTCTTATGCCAGTAGACTACCGGCTTGCTTCAAGATCTGCAGCACCTGATTTAGTTTGCTGCGCTGGGGTGGAAAGAGAGAAAATATATCGGATAAATCAAATAGAGGCTTGTCAGGCGTCGATTTATCAAGCTTGATAAATCGGTACTCATCTCCATTCGTGACCAAACCATAAACAGGCCAAGTCGAATCGGGGGCACTCATCATATAGGTCAACGCTTGCGGAATCGCCACAGCGAGAGAGAGTGACGTATTTTTAGCCTCCACCACCAGCACCCAAAGCTGATCTTGAATAATCAGCGTATCAATGCGTCCCTGCAAACGTTCATTGCGCTCCTGCAGCAAAATGTCTACCGC
>JBAUJD010000304.1:0-15572 GCA_049683515.1 Thermosynechococcaceae cyanobacterium
AGGGGTCGTTTTTACAGGCATTCTTTCTGCTATCAACGGTAATAGACTGTCTGAGGCAAGGACTCGGCGGCGTATCGATCTGAGCCGTGCCTTTGATTTTGTCAGCAACGAAATTAGAATGGCAAGTCACATTAACCGAACGGCCACCACCACCCTAGGCGGCGGGACAACGCTAGCCAATGTGGTGACTAGCTCTGGCTTAACGCTGGCAGAATTGGGTAATCCCACCTCCATTGTTCTTTATCTTGAGATTCCGATTAGTGGTCCGATCCCATCGTCCTGCACGAATGGACAGACTCCAGCCACCTTTGATCGAGTGGTCTACGATATTCGGGAGAGTACGACGGGCTGGCTACCCCCTCGGTCTGTGCATCGGTATGGACGCATTCCGCAGATAGACGGCAGTCTCGATCCCTGTAGCATTGCGGTGTCAAGCGATACCCTCGTGGATGCCATCGCAGACCAAGCGACAACGCCGACCTGCACCGCGCCAGGGCAGTTAACGGGGTCCGCAGGCTTCCATGCCTGCGTCAACGGTGCTGAAGTCGAATTGAACTTTCAAAGCGATGTGACGAAGTTAGAAATTCATCGATTGAGTAGTAAGGCATCTTCGCGCGTCTCAAGCAATATTCCTATCCCAGTCTTGGCGGGTAATAGACAGACCGGGACCGATCAAATGAATCTATCGTGGACCTGGACAGGGGCTAGTGTAGGGGTTACCTATAAGCTTTTTCAATCGGTGAATAATAGTCAAACGGAGGTCTACTCTGGCAGTACCCCAAGCGCCACCATAAATTTGACGGGTAATATTGGGGCGAACCACTGTTATACCGTGATTGCAACCACTGAAACCTCAGCCAGTTTAGAAAGCAATGAGATTTGTCAGGTTAAGTAGAGACATCGGGACACCTTTACAGGCAGGCTTATTACTAGGGTTAAGGCGAGTATGAGGCGAAGATTTTCTATCCCCCGTGGCCCATACTTCTCTCTTCCATAAATTTAAAGGCTGGCTTACCCCTAGATCATAGAAAGCTCTCCGAGTACCTCTAGGCGTTGGCAATCACTGAGGGTCAAATACCGCTCAGCGAGGGTATCAGCAACGGTCGGTGTAATCCATCCTAATTCTTTAAGGATATGAATCGCAGCCGCACATTTTGCCCGTTTTGCGCCATCGGCCACCTTAATCGCTAGCCCCATCCCTTCACCAATGCGGCCAATACACTGAATCCCTTCAGCTCCAGCCTTGCTAACAATCTCCCCTGCGGCTAGCTCCATTAAATCAGTGTCAAAATTGCCAGTCCCAGACACCAAGGTGGGATGGTGGACCATGGCTCGCACCATTCGTTCCAATGCAAGGCTTTCTCCAGAGGCTAGCTTGGCATAGAGCGTTGCCATTTGCGATAGCTCTAGGCAGTAGGTCGGGACACCACAGTCATCACGGGCGGCGATAAACTCATCTGCTGGCATTTTTAAAAGGTCAGCCAGCTTCTCAAGAATAAGGTGCTGAAGCGGATGGCGCAGTTGCGGGTAGGTCTGCAGCGGCCAGTTGCGCTGCTGGCATACTGCGAGCATGCCGGCATGTTTACCAGAACAAGTGTGTTCTAGGGGGCTATTTTTACCCACAGGTATTGGGCAGCGCAGTGCGCTGGGTTCAACGTCACAGCGCCACAGAATATTAAAAACCTGACGGACCTGCTCTAAATGGCCCTTATGGGAGGCACACATAATGGCAAGGTCGCGATCGCTCAGCTCAAATTGTTCTAAGGTTCCCGTCGTTGTTACGGCTAACGCCTGGAACGGCTTGAGCGCAGAACGAACAAAATAGCTGGTTTCTAGATGCCCAGCAGTGGCAAGCACTCGTCCCCGCTCATCGCAGACGGCTACCTCAGCGTGGTGTCTTGATTCAATAATGCCTTCCCGAAGGAGATGAATCTCTAAGGCGGGGGTTGGCTTTCGTTTTCCCATACTCATGGATAAAACTCTAACATCTGTGGCAGGTCAATAGCGCAATCAACCTGGACTCTTTAGCGGTGGCTGCAGAGGTTTTCCATCGGGCTGAGATGACCGTATAGGTTATAAAAAAGGCCACAGACCAGCCCCTACGCCTAAGCTGATACACAACGACATAAAAATGTAGCGGAGCCGCTGTAAAAAGGGCCGCAGTTCATAGGTCACAATCAACCGTTCTTGGGTGAGGGTCGCCTCTGGCTTGGCCCAGGCTTGGCAGTCGTACCAGCCCGTTTCTTCATAGACAACGGTGGGGCTATAGAGGCGATCGCAAACATATCCCCATCCCAACCGCAGCCGCACCAGCAGCAGCAGCAATAGCCCCGTTGCCCCCATACTTGATGCCAGCACATATTTTATCGGCGCAGCATGAGCTGTAAAACTTTCGGCAGCAATCGGTAAACAAAAGCACCAGCCCATCGCCCATACCGCCGCAGTCCGAACCCAAAACGCTTTTTGATTCAAGGTAGCCCACCGAAAAAAACAGGACTCTTGCAAACTTCGGTATTCATTCATAGGCTGTTGCTCAGTCGGGACCGGACAACTAGAGACAGAAACTTCCATAGCGAAGCAGCGATGACAGGGAACTCAGGCTCTTTTAGAACCCTATTGTCGTTTATAACACTTACTTCTAATCCAGGAGCCTTGCGGTCTGCTAGCTCTCAGCCTGAACGCCCCTCAGATAAGCCAAGCTACTGTAGAGATGAAACATCTGATCCCAATTGCTATCGGCTCTGCGGAATAAGTTGATATGGGGGTCCACCCGCTCCAGCAGATCGGGGTGATCAATAGCGGTATCTGCAAAGGCTGCAAAATCGCTCCAACAAGGCTTCTGGGGTAAGCTGCGCTGCCATAGCGTCGTCAATCCCTGCCAGTTGCCCCATGAGGTCCCTGCGACAGACTGATCGGCGAGGGGAACTCCCTGATTAAATTGGTATCCCTCATCATAAAAACGGAGAATACCGCTGGGCAGATGCAGATCGCAGAACTGAGCATAGTCCTGCGTTTTTTCTTTGCGCTGCAACACGCCACGGGCATCTAAATCGACCACGGTTTCAAAAATCGGCAGTTGGCCGGTGACGGACTGAAAGACGTCAGACCACTTAAACGTCATAGGTTGAGGTGATTCATTAGAATGGGCGGCTTTCACCCTGACTCGCACCGGGTCTTCAAGGGTTTCAAAGTAGCAAACCTGATGCACCTTTATCTTCTTAATCTCGCTCAGCGCTTGCCAGAAGACCGGGATGCCAGCGGCCTGGAGGTCCTGACCGTATACCTGCAGCTCCCCCACCGATCCGGTTCGGTAGAGTCGCCACCCTCGGCTGGGCAAGAGCAGGCGGGCCGAGTAGGGTTCAATTTGCATAATGCTGGCAAAGGCTGGTGCAATAGCAGATTTGGCCTCCGGTGGTACCGGCTCTAGTATTAAAACCCCTGGCTCTGTTTGCCCCGGCTGGGCGGTCGTTGCAGCGACCTGGGCCTGTCGCTGCGCCACTTGCTGTTGCTGTTGAGCCTGCTGTTGCTGCGCCAATCGCTGTAGGCCTTGGCGGGCTTCGAGAGCCAACTTTGGTAAACTTCCCTGCCGCAGAATCTCTCGATAAATGGCTTCAGCAGCCTCCCCCTCGGCCTCGGCTTCATGGAGCTGAGCTTGGTAGAACGATCGCCAGGGATCCTCTGGTGCCAATTCAGAAACAAGCCGAGTGACTTCTTGATAGTTTTGATGCTTCAGCGCCGCTTCAATAGCCAGATTCACCAGGGTTCTCCTTAAAAAGATGGGCGTCTTGTTGATCGAGATGAGCCGCAACGAGAGCCATCGCAGCGATAGGGGCCGTTGCCGCCCTTAGAATACGGCGTCCGAGAGAAACGGGCTGATATCCCGCTGTAATCGCCTGCTGCTCTTCCTGGGGGGTCCATCCACCTTCGGGCCCCGTCATCACAATAATGCCCATTGTCCGCTCTAGCGTACCCAAAAGACCGGTGGCCCCTGCCGCCGTGACGCAGATATATTGAGCCGCTGCTGGATGCTCCCGTTGGGACCAGTGCAGCGCCGCCGCAAATGACATGGGGGCAAGAATACTAGGAATCACTTGACGGCAGGACTGCTCAGCGGCTTCTGTGGCAATGCGCTGCCAGCGCACACTCTTTTGAGGACTGGGCTTGAGTACGGTGCGATCGCTCAGTACCGGCACCAGCGACGTGACCCCCAACTCTGTGGCACAGCGGACCACTTGGTCAAAGTGATTGCCCTTCGTCGGAGCCACCATCAACACGACCGGAATCGGCAGTTCTGTAGAGGCTTCAAGAGGTTCGATAATGTGAGCCAGGGATGAATCCTGGAGTTCGGCCAGCCACCACTGTCCCTGCCCGTTCATGGCGATGAAGCGATCGCCACCCTGAAGGCGGAGCACCCGACCGAGGTAATGCTGCTGCTCTGGGGTGAGGTCAATCTTTGACTCGTGGAGCTGTTGGGATGCGATCGCCAATCGTTGTAGTTGTGGCACAAACGTCTCCAGCTCTATTGGCGGGTATTAAGCACAGACCTCAACCCAAATTGTACGTCCCCTAGAACCGAACACGGCAGCAGCTTTACTTCAAACGTTACTTCCTAATGCCTGAACCTCTGGTAACTCTCTTCACAAAAACAGCTAAAATCGCTCCTTGCTATGCTACTTTAAGAGGGTTGTCAAAATTTCACACATCTGAGAATTCGGGTGTCCTCAAGGCGGTTTCGTTTTGATTGAAGGATGCACTCAGATGGAGGATAAACCCGAATAGGAGAAAAAACATGCCCGTTGTTAGTTTGGCTCAAATGCTTGAGTCAGGAGTCCACTTTGGTCACCAAGCGCGACGCTGGAACCCCAAGATGGCTCCCTATATCTTTACCGAGCGCAATGGCGTTCACATCATCGATCTGGTCCAAACCGCCCAGCTTGTCGATGAGGCTTATCATTATATGCGCTCAGCCTCAGCCGCCGGTAAAAAATTCTTGTTTGTGGGGACCAAACGGCAAGCTGCCGGGATCGTCGCCGAAGAAGCGGCCCGGTGCGGTGGTTACTACGTCAACCAGCGGTGGTTGGGTGGCATGCTCACCAATTGGACCACCATCAAAACCCGAATTGAGCGCCTCAAAGATCTAGAGCGACGCTATGAGAGCGGTGTCCTTGATCTATTGCCGAAACAAGAAGCCTCGTCGCTCCGCCGAGAACTTGACAAGCTGCAGAAATATTTAGGTGGCCTCAAGCAAATGAACAAGATCCCCGATGTGGTGATCATTGTTGATATTAAGCGCGAGTACAACGCTGTTCAAGAATGTCAGAAGTTGGGGCTACCCATCGTCTCTTTGCTAGATACCAACTGTGATCCTGACTGGGTTGATATTCCGATCCCCGGCAACGATGATGCCATTCGAGCGATCAAGCTCATTGTGGGTCGATTGGCCGATGCCATTGAAGAGGGACGACACGGCGGTCAAGAACAAGTCAATCAAAGTGATTTTGAAGATGCTGCTGTTCCTACTGCCGCGATAGAGGCCGAGGCCATTGCAGCCGCCGTTCCTGCAGCCGTTGAAGAGGATGTCCCCGCAGCCGTTGAGGAGGAGGATGTTCCTGCTGCCGTTGAGGACGATGTTCCTGCAGCCACTGAAGATGTCGCCCCGGAAGTCGCTCCGAACGCCGCCGCGCCTTCCACTGACAAAACTGATAACGCATAATTTTTCAAAAAATTGAGGCAGCAAAATGGCAGGAATTTCTGCACAACAGGTTAAAGAACTGCGCGAAACAACTGGCGCAGGGATGATGGATTGCAAAAAAGCCCTTAAGGAGACTGATGGCGATGTCGAGCAGGCGATCGCTTACCTTCGCAAGAAGGGCTTGGCCTCCGCAGGCAAAAAATCGGGTCGGGTCACCGCCGAAGGTTTAGTCGATAGCTACATTCACTTTGGCGGTCAGATTGGCGTCATGGTTGAGGTGAATTGCGAAACCGATTTCGTGGCTCGTAACGATGCCTTCAAAGAACTCGTCCAAAACATTGCCAAGCAAATCGCCGCTTGTCCCAATGTTGTCTACGTTCAGGTGGATGACATTCCGGCTGAGATGGTTGAGAAAGAGAAGGCTGTTGCCATGGGGGCTGATGCCCTGAAAGGCAAGCCCGATAACATTAAGGAAAAAATTGTCCAGGGGAAACTCGACAAAACATTGCGAGAACTCTGTCTCCTCGATCAGCCGTTCATTAAAGATCAGAGCATGACGGTGGATGAGTTGGTTAAGCAAGCGATTTCTAAGCTGGGTGAGAATATCCAAATCAGGCGGTTTAGTCGCTTTGTCCTCGGTGAGGGCATGGAGCAAGCTGAGGCGGCAGACGAAGAATAAATCGCGTCGTTAATTGTGCAGACTCCCTTAATCTACGGTTGAGGGAGTCTTTACTTTGGCTAAAAGCGGTATAGATACGCTAGCCTAACAAGCAAAGTGAAATACAAATCTCATGGGCGCTAACATTCATCGGCTTCAGCAATCATTAGAGGCGCTAGAAGTTAAGGCAGGTCAGATCTCTCAAGAAATTTATCATCTCTATCAAGCCTATGTGGGCGCTCTGGGGCAGGCCGTCTCTAAGCAGCTCCTTCATGCGGTTTATCACCTCTGCACCAAGGCTGAGCCAGAGTCTTTTTTAGCACTGACGCTCAGTCAGCAGCAGTCTCTACAGCAAGATCTGCAAAAATTGACCCACCAGCTCCAGATGTCTCTAGAGCAAGTCCTCAGTAGCACCCTGGAACCAATCCCACAAATTGATCCTAATCGTCTTGTCCAGGCCACCCAGCAGGTTGAAGATCAAATGGTAGAAGGGCTTAGGAAAACCTCTCGACAGGCTAATCACCTACTGCAAGATCAACAAATTTTGCACATTACGTCGATGGATACGCTGTTCAAGATGGCTGTCAAAGCAGATGACGCCGGACGCTCTATCACTAGTCCACCCCATTTGCTCAAGGCACTGATCGAAGCCGATGATGCCGAAGAAGAAGATAGTAATGTGCCCGTCGTGGCGATCTATTTGCAAATCACTGATATTGAATTGGCTGATCCCGTCCTCATGAACTGTCGCCATCAATTACGCCAAGGGGTACAGAAGCTAACAGCTCTCAATAAAGACTTCGCGCATAAACAACAGGCACAAACCATCGCAAAAGCAGAAGCAGCCTGGAGAGCAAGCTGGTTTCCTTATCAGCCCAGTGAGAATGCGCTGGAGCTAGGAATCAGTCAAGAGCGCGCCAGTGTGGCAGAATACCTCCCTGAAAACCCTGAACATCGCAGCAACGAAGGAAAGTCAGAGTCTGATTCCTTCCCCACAGACCACTAGACACTGCCCTCTTGCCAAATGATTTTGTCTCCTCCGGCTCGCTGTGCCTGACGCAATGAGGCTTCGGCCCCTGCAACTAAGTTTTTGGGCAGCAACTCACGGCGAGGAGTGAGGCAAGCAATCCCAAGGCTCATCGTAAACCGATGAATGAGGTCATCTTGCCCTGTCCCAATGCGTAATGACTTAATGCGCCACCGAATCTTTTTGGCGACGCAGATCGCGGCATCGAGTGAGGTATTGGGCAATAGAATTGCCAAGGTAGACCCCTGATACCGGGCTACCAGATCGCCGGAGCGGCTGGCGCTGACGTTGATGGCTTTCACAAGCTGACGGAGGCAATCATCGCAGGCAGATGCGCCATAGGTTTGACGATAGGTCTCTAGCTGATCCACCTCGCCTAAAACCAATGCCAGAGGGGTCTGATGATGGCCCATGCGCTGCCATTCTTGTTCAAGGCGGGTGTTGAGTCTGGCCCGCACTGCTGTATGGGTAATCGGATCAATGGATCGCGATCGCTCAATTTGCTGAAACAATCCAAATTGCTGAATGGAGGTGCCCAGATGCTGAACCATCTGATGTAAAAACTGGGGGGGAGCAGCAGCTTCAGAGCCGCCAATGGCAACCGGCTCAATGAAAGAGAGCTGAGCTTTAACGGTTGGTTGATGGTTGTGACTAGGGAAAGAATCCACCGCATCAACACGACACCGCAGACATAAAATGATTTCATCGCCGACCTTGAGGGGGCTAGGGCCAATCATTTCGCCGTGAATTTGGTCTAAGGAGGCCTCTAGCGTGGCTTCATCGCCCCAGTTTGTCTGGGTATAGTCATGCCGTTGAGCCATGATTCTTCCTGATGGTAAGTCGCCTCTACTTTGTCAAGGCTCTTCCGTACAAAGTAGCGTAATTACTGATATATCACACTCAGGTTAAATTAGGGGGGATGACTTTGGCTTGAAAAGGTTACACTAGGGGGCTAGGTCTGCGCTTACCGAAGCAATAAGGAATAAAGTTGATGGGTTTACCAGTTGTCGCCATTGTTGGTCGTCCCAATGTCGGGAAATCGACGCTCGTGAATCGCTTGACTGGAATGATGGCCTCCATCGTTCACGACTCGCCGGGGGTGACTCGCGATCGCACCTATCGCCGCGCCCTTTGGCAGGGTCGAGATTTTTTGGTGGTGGATACTGGCGGCTTGGTTTTTGATGATGAATCAGAATTTCTGCCCCACATTCGCCAGCAGGTGATGACGGCCCTGTCTGAAGCCGACGTGGTGATCATGGTGGTTGATGGTCAAGCTGGCCCCACCCCCGCCGACACAGAAATTGCTCAGTGGCTCCGTCAGCAGCCCACCCCCATTGTCTTAGCCGTTAATAAATGTGAATCGCCTCAGCAGGGCATTATGCAGGCTGCCCAGTTCTGGGAGCTGTCGGTGGGTGAACCCGTGCCGCTTTCGAGTATCCACGGCAGCGGGACAGGCGATCTGTTAGATATGGTGGCCGAGCAGCTCCCGGATATGGACGAAATCGATGATGTCGAAGAAACCAAGGTTGCCATCGTCGGACGCCCTAACGTGGGTAAATCGAGTTTACTCAATGCCTTTGTCGGTGAGACGCGAGCCATCGTTAGTCCCATTTCAGGCACTACCCGAGATGCGATCGATATTTTGGCGGTTCGAGGCGATCAAACCTATCGGTTTATCGATACCGCAGGCATCCGCAAGAAAAAGAACGTTGATTATGGGCCAGAGTTTTTTAGCATTAACCGCGCCTTTAAGGCCATCAAACGGTCTGATGTCGTGCTGCTGGTGATCGATGCCCAAGACGGTATTACCGAGCAAGATCAAAAGCTAGCGGGTCGCATTGCCGACGAGGGCCGCGCCTGCGTAGTGGTGATTAATAAGTGGGACACCATCGAAAAAGACAACTACACCATCTATGAGTTTGAGAAGAAGCTAGAAGCGCGGCTCAACTTCTTAGACTGGACTGAAATGATTTTTGTCAGTGCTCAAACTGGGCAGCGGGTCGAAAAAATCATTGCTCTGGTGGATAATGCTGCTGAGCAGCACAAACGACGCGTTACCACCTCTGTCATTAACGAAGTCTTAGAAGAAGCGACAAGCTGGCATTCACCGCCCAGTACTCGCCAGGGTAAGCAAGGAAAAATTTATTACGGGACTCAAGTGAGCAGTCAGCCCCCGGCAATAGCACTTTTCGTCAACAGCCCCGATCTGTTCAAAGACAACTACCGGCGCTACATTGAAGGCCAGTTTCGCAAAAATCTAGGGTTTACCGGCACTCCGATTCGTTTATTTTGGCGTGGCAAACGCACTCGCGAAATTGAGCGGACTGTGAATCGAGCGACGCGAGTTAAAAGCAGTTAGGCGGTAACGGTTGCTGGAGATGAGGTTATGAAAATCGAAGAGATGAGAGGGAAAACAAATGAGTGTCTTTCAAATTTCTTCCATTCAGAAAATTCGGAGATTAGGACTAATGACTATGACTTGAGTCCCACTAGAGCAATGGCAAAAGAACTTGAAAAGGCCAACAAACCTTACAAGCGGGTCATTTTTCCTACATTTGGCAAGACGCACGCTGACGGACACAGCTTTTGTGCGCGAGGAGAACAAATTTGGGGCAATGGAGTGTTCTCCTTCCTTGATTCAGTTGGACTCAAGGAAGCAAGTGAATAGCAATACTGGCTATCTTGCTACAATTTTCCTAGACCTCTAATTCCCAACAACATTGCTATGATCTCTCAGCAACTTGAAGAACGATCACAACTTCTCGAAGCACGAGTTGCAGCCCTGGAGACAGAACTAGAGCAGATGAAACAGAGTCTGTCTGTGTCCGTCTCGGAAGAATCTCCTTGGTGGCTGAAAGTTGCAGGTAGCTTTGAAAATGACCCCACTTTCGATGAAGCAGTACGCTTTGGGCAAGAATGGCGTAAGTCTGCTGAATAGGCCATAAATAGGAAATATGGATCTGAAAATTGCTGCGATTTCTCTAATTAATGGTGCAATCTTACTTACCCGTAATACGTCAGACTTTGGACGAATTGTAGAATTGACTGTAGAGGACTGGTCATTCTAAATCCGAACCATCCTTCGCTAATCTATGTCTGGACTCAAGCGAATCCTGTTTCAATTCCCGAACTGAGCTAAGTAATAGAGATGAGCCAGCCTATAGTGAAGCAGGGCGCTCAATTGTTCCCCCCAGCAGCTTGTCTTCAGCCCTCACGGCCCAATGATTGATTGGCTCTCTAACGTCCAAGTGGTTCTCTTAGTTGCCTATCATAAGAATATGAGGCTAGATTAAAAAGCTGTGTGTTCGTAATCTCGCCGTCTGACCTTTCCCTATGGCTGTTATTTCTCGACGCTATACTCCCCCCACCTGCACCCTAGAAATTACGGCCCAGACTTCAGCGCTGTCTCGATGGACGCGCCAGCCTGTCCTTAAATCACTCGATTTTTTACTGAGCTTTAAAGAGCTGCGCGATCGCAACCAGCAGCCCATCGAAGTTAAGGGCAGTCGCGACCAGCTTGATTCACTATCCGAAGCCGTTTCTGGCTATGTCGAACAGCTCTTGGGCCACAACCTCGGAGAGCTGCCGACCTGTTCAAACACGCCCCTTGAAGAAAATATAGCCCCTGCAGAAACCGTTAAAGAGCCTACGAAGAATGCTGACGAGGCACCCCCAATGCCTCTCACGCTGCCTGTGCCGGTTCATCTGCGTCCAAAAAGTCTGCTCAGTCATGAATTAGTGCTTGGTGCACTGGCAACAGAGACCTCTGGGCAGATCGTGCCACTCAAAGCCTCTCAGCTTTTTGATCTGGCAACCGCCCTAGATGAATACGCAACTGAAGTCGAAACGCTCCCGACTCAGATGCCCATCCCGATTCGTCCCGCCGTCCCCGCCTGGACCCGTGTTGCCGGTTTGATTCTACTGGTGGGGGGTACCACCTTTGCCGTGACCCAATTCTTCAACTCTGGCTTTGTCGATCCGACCCTAACAGTGAGCCAAGAGGAGAAGTCCGCATCGCCAGCACCGCAGGCTTCGTCATCTCTGCCGCCGCTTCCCGCTGATACGGCACCTTTGCCTAGCCCTACGCAGTCCTTGCCCCAGGTGCCGCTGCCCCGCCGAGATGCAGCCGACCGCATCCCTGACGAGGGGGCATCGTTAAAGCAACAGCCATCAGGCGGTCGTTCTCGGCCTGGATCCTCACGCTCTCAAGATCAGGTCGCCATCCTGCCGTCGTTGCCTGCGCCACCGCCCCCCATTAATGTAAATCCAACGGACTTGCAAAAACCGGATCGGTTGCAGGCTCCCACCACCATTGCCGGTCGCTCACCCACCGAGTTGGGTAAAACCAATCTAGGCTCTGATGCTGGTGCGCCAGAACCCCTAGAGCAGGCCGCTGCTCCCAGTGCCATAGCCGAGCTTGATCGAGAATCTCAGCTTGCGCCCGCCGCCCCTGCCCCCGTAACGTCATCAGCAGCTCGTCAATCTTCAGGATCTTCTAAACGGAACGATACGGCCTTTGATGTTAGCCCTCAAATCTCGCAGGCTCGTCAATACTTAGCGTCACGATGGCAAGCTCCCCAAACTCTTAAGCAGACGCTGCAGTATACGCTGGTTCTCAATCCTAATGGCTCTATTCGGCAAGTGAAGCCCCGAGGGCAGGCGGCATCGCAGTATTTGAGTCAGACTCCGATTCCCGGTGTGAACCAGCCCTTTGTGTCGCCGTCTCAGGGTAAAAACACCTCGATTCGGGTAGTCTTAGCCCCCGATGGTACAGTGCAGACGTTCTTAGAGTCCAGTCCGTAGCGGTTACGTGAAGAATGTCCCAGTCCTTTGCTTCCCCACCACCCATCAGTGTCGCCCCGATGATGGATCGGACCGACCGGCATTTTCGATATTTTATGCGTCAGATTACCCGCCGGACGCTGCTCTACACCGAGATGGTTACCAGTGCCGCAATTTTACATGGCGATCGCAACCATCTTTTAGGCTTCTCGCCGGAAGAGAAACCCCTATCGCTACAGGTGGGCGGCGATCAGCCCCAAGACCTAGCGACCTGCGCCCGCATTGCCGAAGAGATGGGCTATGACGAAATCAACCTGAATGTGGGCTGTCCCAGCAGTCGGGTCCAGTCAGGCCATTTTGGGGCCTGTCTGATGATGCAGCCCGAGCGGGTAGCGGACTGCGTGGCGGCCATGGCTGCAGTGACAACGCTGCCGGTGACGGTGAAACATCGGATTGGCGTTGATGAATGCGATCGCTACGAAGACATGGCAAACTTTGTGCAGATTGTCGCCACCGCAGGCTGTCAGCGCTTTACCATCCATGCCCGTAAGGCTTGGCTTCAGGGACTTAGCCCCAAAAAAAATCGCGATGTCCCGCCGCTGCGCTACGACGATGTCTACCGGCTCAAACAGGACTTTCCGTACCTATGGATTGAGATCAACGGCGGCATCACTACGCTAGCGCAAACGCAGATGCACTTAGACGCAGTGGACGCCGTCATGATCGGACGTGCGGCCTACGATACCCCTTATCTCTTCGCCACCGTTGACCGCGATATTTTTGGTGATCCGGCGGGTGTGAGAGAGAGGGATGCGATCGCAACCTCGATGCTGCCCTATATTGCTCACTGGACCCGCCAGGGGGTAAAGCTACACTCCATTACGCGCCACATGCTGCAGCTTTATCACAGTCAGCCCGGTAGCCGCATCTGGAAGCGCTATCTCACCGAAAATTCTGGACAGGGCGCTGGCCCTGAGGTTGTGGAAGTCGCTCTAACTCAACTGGCTCAAAAAAGAGACCTCGAATGCCCCGTCTGATGACGATGCTCTTCATGAACGCTCCATTTATTGCGCTTCATTAAGCATGTATTAACAAAAATTAATCAGCATCGTAAATCTCAATGAGGGCTTCGGCTCATGGTGAAAGGTTCAGGGTGTCTGTTCCCGGTTCTAAGCTTGGCTATGGAAACATCCCCGCTCTTTGGATGCAGGAGCAATCGAGGGTAAATGGGGATGGACGAGATGCGATCGCACATCTTGGCGTCACAACACTAGCACCTTAGCCAAGATTCGAGAGTTCAGATCGCCCTTGTTGTGAGGTTCGCAGCGGCGTAACATTATATTTTGTGGATCTGTATTGAGAGCGGGTTGGCTTGCTCTGGCGGGATTATTCTTGAAAATACAGACCAACATATTAGAGTAGTTTTTCCTAAAGCGTTTTCGGAATAAACACAATGACTAGTGCAACTAACGGTGAATACAATTTCTGGGTGGGCAATAGCCGCCTAGAAGATCTATCTGGTTTATGGCTTGCTGCTCACATTGCGCAGTATTCCCTTATTTGTCTATGGGCTTCGTTAATTACCTTTTTAGAGGTTGCGAAGTATAACCCCAGCCTGCCCATGGGTGAACAGGGATTGATTTTAATTCCTCACCTGGCAGCCTTCGGTATGGGGATTGAACCTGGTGGCATCATTGACACCAGTACTTACACCCTATCTGCGTTTGGTCACCTTTTTGGTGCCGTCGTCTTTGCCTTCGGCGCGTTCTTCCATACTCGCGTCGCTCCTGAAGCGCTCGGCGAGATTGATGGCCGTGGGTCCAAGTGGGAGTTTGAATGGGATGATCCCAAGCAATTAGGATTCATTCTCGGTCACCACCTTTTACTGTTGGGTATTACAGCCCTTCTTTTCGTCGGCTGGATGTGTTTCCATGGCATCTATGACCCTGCCATTGGCGACATCCGCACCGTCAGCAATCCATTTGGAAGCATTCGGAGCGTTATTTTTGAGTACGGCTTGTTTACGCCCGGTCATAACCCCTACTTTGTTGACAACCTAGAAGATATTGCCTCTGGCCATACCTTTATTGGTATCGTACTCATCTGTGGGGGGACTTGGCATATCCTAAAGGAACCCTATGAGTGGTCTACCCGACTCCTGAGTTCTCTTTACTCAGCGGATGGTCAATTGGCAGCTTCCCTAGCAGGTCTTTCTATGTTAGGTTTTGCCGCTGCTTACTACTCAGCGGTTAATACCGTTGCCTACCCTGTTGAGTTCTCTGGTCCTCCTTTAGATCTAGAGTTCACGCTGTTTCCTCGGTTTATCGACACGGTTGATTTACCCGGTGGCGCATTCTCAGCTCGTGCTTGGCTCAGTAACGTTCATTTCCTCCTCGCGTTCTCTATCCTTCAAGGACATCTCTATCACGCCCTCAAGGCTATTGGTTTTGACTTTGATCGCATTCCTGCAGCGCTGAGTTCTATCTCAGAATAAGCACTCCGCTTCTGTTTAATGAGGCTGTTGATTCACGTCAGCAGCCTTTTTTGTTGCCATGGGGCACTGGCTAAATGATTTAGCATTTCAATAGACAAGCTCTAACTAGGCAATCTACCCCAGTCAGCATCAATGGTGTCAGCATCTCTTCCTAAACAGCAGCGCAACGCATTCAAAATTACCTTTGCCCCTCTTTTGCTCGACGAGGTCTACAGGCTGGCGGATGACGCCCAAAACGGCGCAGTTGTGGTCATGAGTGGCACGGTTCGCGATAACACCAACGGTCAAGCTGTAGAATCCCTTGAATATCAAGCCTATGAACCGATGGCGATCAAGGTGTTCCAAGATATTGCAGCGCAAATTCAGGCAAAATGGCCTGTTGTACAGCATATTGCTATTTACCATCGCATTGGCCGATTACGGGTCGGTGAAATTAGTGTCTTGGTTGCCGTCGGTAGCCCTCATCGCGCTGAAGCCTTTGCCGCCTGTCAGTACGGCATAGACAGCCTTAAGCACACTGCCCCCATCTGGAAGAAAGAACATTGGTCAGACGGATCAAGTACCTGGGTCAGCATCGGGGCCTGTGAAGATCAGCATTGATGCGATTCCCCATCGCTATCCAAAGGCTCTAATCTCCTTCATCTCTCGTATCCCTTTCCTGGGCATTTTTCAAAAGAAGAAAGCCTTGAGCTATAGCTCACAGCGGAGGGTAAATGAATAATCCCCTCCCGGTTCGAGTTGATAATCCTGTTGCTCTAAAAAGCGCCCCAGTGGCTCTTGAATCAAAGCTCTACCGAGGGAGGGGGACACCGACAGTTCCCCCTGTTTAAACTGCCACTGAAACCACCAGGTATATTTGCCAGCAGAGACTTCTCCTTCTAGGTGTCCCTGATACCAGCACTGGCGGGTGATACGAACA
>JBAUJD010000305.1:0-3039 GCA_049683515.1 Thermosynechococcaceae cyanobacterium
AAGTCAGGCGCATTAATGAGGCTAGTAATGTCAAGCTCAGATGATGCCATAATTGTCTACAATACAGGCGCAGTAACCATTATGACTATTCTCAGTTAATCTTTCTTATTGCTCTGACTAATTACAAGAATAGTAGGTACTCCAGGCGATCTGATCGAGATCAAGGCGGGTGCTGTCTTGATCAATAAAAAACCTTTGCAAGAACCCTATGTAGCCAACGGTGATGACACTATCGTTGATAGCGAGTGCATCGTACCACCAGACAAAACGATTCCTGCCTTTCTAAAAGAGCCACAGACCATTCCTGAAGGAAGTTATCTTGTCCTGGGTGATAACCGCCACAATAGCTATGATGGACGCTGCTGGGGACTCGTTTCGAGAAACGATATTGTTGGTCGAGCGACCAAAAGGTTTTGGCCGCCGGAACGAATTGGTTTAATCGAGTCTGGGCGTTAAAATACAACTAAAGAAAGTCATCAAGCTGTTTGCTAGCTTACGACGATCGCAGAACCTCAATGCGTGCCATGGCTATATGGACTGGACTCACATTGCCCAATTCACCGCACCCGCGTTCAGAGCGATTACAATTTTGGTGGGGTTCTCAACGCTCCCTTGGCCCTTTGTGAGTTTAATGACCGCATGACTGACGTTCCTGTCTCTCGCATTCGCAACTTCTCGATCATTGCCCATATTGATCACGGCAAGTCTACGCTAGCAGATCGCCTCCTGCAGGTGACCGGTACCGTCGGAGATCGCGAAATGAAAGAGCAGTTCCTCGACAGCATGGATCTAGAGCGAGAGCGGGGCATCACCATCAAGCTGCAGGCCGCGCGAATGAACTACAAGGCCCAAGACGGTGAAGAATATGTGTTGAACCTGATCGATACGCCGGGACACGTGGATTTTTCGTATGAGGTGTCGCGATCGCTAGCTGCCTGTGAAGGAGCCTTACTGGTGGTCGATGCCTCCCAGGGGGTCGAAGCGCAAACCTTGGCGAATGTCTACCTCGCTATTGAGAACGACTTAGAAATCATCCCTGTCCTCAACAAAATTGACTTGCCGGGAGCTGAACCGGAGCGCGTTAAAGACGAAATTGAAGAAATTGTCGGCCTCGACTGCAGTGGCGCTATTCATGCCTCAGCAAAAGCAGGCATTGGCGTGAATGAGATTCTAGAGTCCATTGTCCATTTAGTGCCGCCACCCGCCGATACAACAGACCAACCCCTGCGGGCACTGATTTTTGATAGCTACTACGATATCTATCGGGGTGTGATTGTCTATTTTCGGGTTATGGATGGGACCGTTAAGAAGGGCGATCGCATCCACTTAATGGCATCAGGCAAAGAATTCGACATTGACGAACTGGGGATTCTCTCTCCGACTCAGATTCAGGTCAATGAGCTTCATGCTGGAGAGGTGGGCTATATTGCAGCTTCCATTAGAGCCGTAGAAGATGCACGGGTCGGTGATACCATCACCCAGGCCAAGGCCCAAGCTGCTGAAGCGCTACCGGGCTACGTCGAAGCGAAGCCGATGGTGTTTTGCGGCATGTTTCCCATTGATGCCGACCAGTTCCCTGACTTGCGGGACGCATTGGAGCGGCTGAAGCTCAATGATGCGGCTCTCAATTACGAGCCTGAAACCTCTAGTGCGATGGGGTTTGGGTTCCGGTGTGGCTTTTTGGGCCTGCTGCACATGGAAATTGTCCAAGAGCGTCTAGAGCGCGAGTACAATCTCAACCTAATTATTACCGCTCCTTCAGTGGTCTACCGAGTTACCACCAATACCGGGGAAGTGATCACCATTGACAACCCCAGTACTTTGCCCGATCCGAACCACCGCGAAAAGATTGAAGAACCCTACGTTCAGGTAGATATGATTACCCCCGAAGAATACGTAGGGACGCTGATGGAGCTGGGCCAAGATCGGCGGGGTGAATTCAAAGATATGAAGTACCTAACGCCGGGACGCACGACGCTCATTTATGAACTACCGCTAGCCGAGGTGGTGACGGACTTCTTTGATCAGATGAAGTCTAGATCGCGCGGTTATGCCAGCATGGAGTATCACCTGATTGGCTATCGCGAGAATCACCTCGTCAAGCTAGATATCATGATCAACGAAGATCCGGTGGACTCGTTGGCGGCCATTGTGCATCGTGACAAAGCCTATGGGATGGGTCGAGCCTTAGTGAGTAAGCTCAAGGAGTTAATTCCGCGCCACCAGTTTAAGATTCCGATTCAGGCTGCTATAGGCTCAAAGGTGATTGCCAGTGAGCGCATCCCGGCTTTGCGGAAGGATGTATTGGCAAAATGCTATGGCGGCGACATCTCGCGGAAGCGCAAGCTGCTAGAAAAGCAGAAAAAAGGCAAAAAGCGAATGAAGTCTGTCGGTAGTGTGGATGTGCCACAGGAAGCCTTCATGGCAGTACTGAAGCTTAAGGATGATTAGGTTCCCTTATTCAAGGGCTTTATCATGAAGGTCAAAGACGTGATCAAACGTCTTGAGCAAGAGGGTTGGTATCTGGCTAGAACTAGAGGCAGTCATCGACAATTTAGGCACCCAGAGAAACCAGGGACTGTCACTGTATCTGGCAAACCAAGTGTTGACATGCCACCGGGGACACTAAATAGTGTCAAAAAACAAGCAGGCTGGAAGTAGTGGAGTACTGAGCGATGCGTTATGCGGTCATTTTAGAAGAAGGTCATAATAGTTTTGGTGTATATGTGCCTGACCTACCCGGTTGCGTGGCCGTCGGGGAGACAAAGGCAGAAGCAATGGCGTTGATTCAAGAAGCGATCCAGTTTCATATCGAAGGATTACAGGCAGAGGGACAACCCATACCTTCACCTACTTCTACTGCTGAATATGTCAGTCTGTCGATCTAAAACATCTTTGCAAAATGGTGTAATAGAAGCCCGCAGCTCACGACTAATTTCAAAATCAACTACATCCATGAATGAATGGGGATGCAGCGTTAAGCGGGACAGTTTGAGGGATAGATTTTATAGAAGTTAAGGAAAAACCCTGTGCCGGAGC
>JBAUJD010000306.1:0-14187 GCA_049683515.1 Thermosynechococcaceae cyanobacterium
CCTCAGAGTGATGCAGTTCTATCATCCCCAATAGATGCCCCTGATAAAGCACCGGCACCATCAAGAGAGACCGCAGTTGGGCCTTTTTCATCTGGGCCTTGAGCGCTTTATTTTTGACAGAACTTAAAACATCTTCGACGCAAACCCGTTCTTGGCGCTCTGCCACCGCTTGAAACCAGGGATTATTCTGTAAAGACCAGGTTTGAGTCAACAATGAAGCTTGCCCCGGTCCCGTAAACTCGTACTGAACCTGAGCTGCCTGATCGCTGTCTTGACACTGATAGATAATGCAGCGGTGGCTATGCAACGCTTCACCGAGTTCTTTGACCGCCTCTTGAAGAATCTGATCGGGATTGAGGGACTGTCGAATCGCCGTCGTCATTAAATTAACCAGCCGCTCTTTACGCTCTTGCTGGGCAATCTGCCGGTACGCCTTTTGTTGACGGTATTGACCCGCCTGCAGATAGGTAACCAGACGATCCGCGAAGGGGGCCGGATCAACGTGGTTAAACCCGTTGTCAGGTTCTCCGTCAAGCTGAGCAAAGGCCTTCTTGATTTTGGGTTTGAGTTCAGGCCGGTAGAGACTAATCCGGTCCAGCAGGAGCTGAGCAGCCTGGTAGCTGACCTGCCGGTCAAAGGTCCAGATCCCTTCAAACCGACGGGCCTGATCGGTTTGGGATGCCTTTGATTGATCAGTGACCTTTACTTCTCGGCACAGGAGGCAAATGGCATATTGCTGGCCCATCACGACAAGGTGCCACTCCTGAGCGAGGCCATCTTTGCGGTCAAAGGCAATGGATTCGTAAGGGCCGGATGCATTTTCAAACTCTGTCTCGGGCGCAGCCAAAACATAAACCTGTGAAGATCGTTGGGCAATCCGCAGGTACCGATGGGCTTCTTGACGATAGAATCGGTCTCGCTGAAAACAGGCAATCACTACGGGGCGATCATCGGTGCTGGCAAGAACCTGATCTTCCATGGCATGAGATAGAGCCGTCAGGGAAGATTTAAAATACAGTTGCGATCGCAACTGGGGCTGGGCATCCAGCAGCGTTTGGAGTAAAGAAGTGGCAATGATCATCAAGATGCCCCTATATCCAATGCAGTGGGTGGCGGCTGAGAGTGCCCTCTTTGTCCCCGATTGGAAGTGTTCTGAACTAGAGACCTGTCGTTAGGCTGAAAGACCTTCCCCTAGCGTACAAGATTCCCTACCCTTAGACGGTACACCTCTGTTAAGAGGAAGAACTTTCTCCAGCATGGCCTAACGCACCGATGATGCTCTTACCTTGGCAACAACCCCGCATTATTGAGCACAGCCAGAGACTCATTCATAGTTATGAGTACTGGACAGGGACTCAGTTGCTCCCGGCTCTCGCAAAAGCGGCCCTTGCCCGTCAGCTATTTGAGAGTCCCTTTATTGTTCTCTCCCATGGGCTAGAGGTTGATCCCATTCTGAATTACGGCAACCAATCAGCCCTAGATTTGTGGCAGATTGAGTGGGAGCAGCTGATTCAGATGCCCTCCCGGCTAACGGCAGAGCCGACTGAACGTAACGCTAGGGCGCAATTATTGGCTGAGGCCGCCACCGCTGGCCTCATTCAGAATTATTGTGGGATTCGAGTTACACGAACAGGACGTCGATTTTTGATTGAGAACGCCACCATTTGGGATGTCCTAGATGAAGGAGGCCTCTGCTGTGGGCAAGCTGCCACATTTACCCACTGGCAATGGCTCGATTCAAATTTGGGACAAGAGCCAGACGTGGGAATTTGTGTCTAAGATTATCTTTAGAATCAGGAATATCCAAGATATCCTAGAACACTAGACGTTCTATCAAAATTGCCGAAGTGTGATCGATCTCAAACAGCTACGCGAAAATCCAGAGGGGTTTAAGGAGCGGCTCAGCCGCCGTGGAGAGTACAATCTGCAGACTCTCCTCGATCTTGACCAGCAGCAGCGGGACTTAGAAACAACGCGATCGCAACTCCAGGCCCGCAGTAACGAAATTGGCAAGGCCATTGGTCAGCAGATTAAGGGCGGCACTGATCCCAAAGGTGCTGAGATTAAAGCCCTGCGAGATGAAGGCAGTCAGCTTAAGAACACCCTGAGTGAACTCGAACCCCAAGAGAGAGATCTTAGGGTTGAGATTGAGGCATTGATCCTCAGCATTCCCAACTTGCCTAGCGACACTACGCCGGTGGGTGAGAACGAAACCGAGAATGTTGAAATCAAGCAGTGGGGAGATGAGTATATTCCCGTCGCAAAAGATCTCCTCCCGCACTGGGAGATTGGTGAGCAGCTTGGCATTTTGAACTTTAGTCGCTCCGTTAAGATTGCCCAAAGTCGCTTTGTTACCCTGGTCGGGGCTGGGGCCGCGCTAGAGCGAGCTTTAATTCAATTTATGCTCGACCGTCAAATTGCCGCAGGCTATGTCGAAATCATTCCACCCTTTTTGGTGAATAGTGACTCTCTCACCGCGACGGGGCAGTTGCCCAAGTTTGCTGAAGATAGCTTTAAGTGTGAACAAGACGACCTGTGGTTGATCCCAACGGCTGAAGTGCCGGTCACCAATTTCTACCAAGATGAAATCCTCACGGCAGAAGAGTTACCCATTGCTCACTGTGCCTACACCCCTTGTTTTCGCCGAGAGGCGGGCAGCTATGGGCGCGATACGCGCGGCCTCATTCGGCTGCACCAATTCAATAAAGTAGAGCTAGTCAAATTTGTCCATCCAGATACCTCTGCTCAAGAGCATGAGACATTGCTGCGGGATGCCGCTGCCATTTTAGAGGCGCTAAAGCTTCCCTATCGTCAGATTGAGCTATGCACTGGTGATTTGGGGTTCTCGGCGGCGAAGTGCTATGACCTGGAAGTGTGGTTGCCCTCTGCCCAAACCTATCGAGAAATTTCAAGCTGCTCTAATTTCTTAGATTTTCAGGCCCGTCGTGGCAATATTCGTTTTAAAGAGCCGGGCCAAAAGGGAACCCAATTTGTTCATACGCTCAATGGTTCGGGTCTAGCCGTGGGACGCACGATGGCGGCGGTGCTTGAGAACTATCAGCGACCTGATGGCAGCGTCCAGATCCCTGACGTGCTGCAACCCTATATGGGGCGAGACGTTCTTTAGAAAGCGTGCTTAAAGCGATACAGCCGATCTGAATAGCTTCTCATCACTTCAACCGCAAACATTGGGGTATTCTCGATCGCAAATAAAAAGCGATTCTGATCGAGAGCGGCCAGCTTGCAGTCGATTTTCGAAACTGCTGTAGAATTTCGCTGATGCTCGACATGCACCAAGGCACCCTCACCAAAGACATCGCCGCTGTTGATGGTTTCGACAACCTTGCCATCGACCAACAGCTCTACTTCTCCCTCTAGAATGCCGTACATCACACTCCCCATTTCTCCTGCAGAGAAGATCACCTCACCTGCCTTATAAGCATGGGTATCAGACTGTTTTTGCAGAATCGCGATGGTTTCAGCAGGCTTTAACATGGCGTCCTTCATAGAGTCGTCCTTTCAATCTTGGGTGATCTAGGAGTACTGCAACTAAATAAGCATTCGCTAAGCTGGAGGTAACTTCCATCCGACTGTTGCTTAACCCTGCTGACACTGTTGCTGCCAAGTGGATGATCTTTTGATTGGACTACTCTAACTAATTTAGGGTCAATTCTCTAAGGCTTGAGTTAAGTGCCGGTTAAGTCGTTAGTGTCATGAATTATTCGCCATAGGGTCTACCTGCTGTAAAGCCTTTTATATAGGGATTACAGAACCTCTACATCATGAACATAGCCAAACGCGAAGCACAAATCATCAAGATTGAGTCCCAAAGTCGTTATCCACAAATCAATGAAGCGCTCCATAGCCTCATGGGGACCGTATTATCAGTGAGTGCCATTCATCGAATGACCGTGCAAGCTCAGCAATATATGGACGCGCACCGCAACGGTGCCATCACCAACAGTGCCCCGATTTTGATGGTTGATGGGGTCTGGGTGTCTAATAAGGCTGATGAAATTGGCGCATTCCCCAATGAAGAAAGCTGTTTGACGTTGTTCTTCCTGGTCTTACAGAGGGATCATGCCAAGCATAATAGGTTCAACAATCATGGCGAATAATTCATGATACTAACGTTGTTCGCTGTATGTACTACCTCTAATGGTCTAGTTCGACAATGAATTGTTAACTGTACTTTGTTAACGACCGGCTCCCACTGGTTGACCATTCATAGAGGCTTCTGCTGCTTCATCTACAAGACCAAAGACCTGGTTAAAAACCTTTGAAACCTTATAACCAGAGTCAATAGATTCGAGCGGATCTTTTCGCAGACGGTGACGCAGGCACAGCGTAATCACGCGCTTAATATCGTCTACCGTGACTTCGGTGCGGCCTTCTAGGGCTGCAAGGGCTTTGGCAGCTCGGTTTGTAACAATGTCACCCCGTAAGCCATCAACATCTAGCTCAGAACATACCTGAGAGATTTGGACCCGCAGATCGTGATCGATTTTGACCTGGGGCAGTAGGTTTTGGGCTTTGATCAGTTCTTGCTGCTGTGCCTGTTGTTCCGTTTTGTGACCGTTTAGAAAACCATAGGGGTCTTGGTCGAATTGCGATCGCTGCTCCACAATCTCAACCCGCAGGGCTGGCTCTTTCACAGTACGAATTTCAGCATGCATCCCAAAGCGGTCTAAAAGCTGAGGCCGTAGTTCACCTTCTTCGGGGTTGCCTGAACCCACCAATACAAACCGGGCGGGGTGGCGAATAGAGATTCCTTCCCGCTCTACGGTGTTCCAGCCGGAGGCCGCAGAATCGAGCAGAACATCAACGAGGTGATCGTCAAGTAGATTGACCTCATCCACATAGAGAATGCCGCGATTGGCTTTGGCGAGCAGCCCTGGTTCAAACGCTTTGATGCCCTCTGACAGCGCTTTCTCAATATCGATGGTGCCGCAAACGCGGTCTTCAGTGGCTCCCAAGGGCAGGTCCACCATGGGCACCTGCATGGTGGTCATTTCTAGAGATTCTCCCGCATTAACGGCGGCCTTGACCTCATCGCTCATTAACTCTGGATCGGTGGGGTCACTGTTAAAGGGATCACCGGCCACGACTTTAACCTGGGGCAATAAATCGGCAAGAGCACGGATGGTTGTAGATTTTCCGGTACCGCGATCGCCCATAATCATCACCCCACCAATGCGAGGATCGATGACATTTAGTAGAAGGGCCAACTTCATTTCGTCTTGGCCCACGATGGCCGTGAAGGGATACACCGCGCGAGCAGTAGATGTAGTAGAAGTCACAGAATTACCTGACAAATCGAAGGGGTCGAGAGACTTCTATTGTGCCATACGAGCGTTTTTCTACCATCTTCGTTAGGCGAAGGGATTTCTAAAGAGCTGTAGCTGCGACAACGGCCAAAAACGAAAATTTGCCCGCCCAATTAAATTCTCTTGAGGGACAAATCCCCAAATATGTGAGTCGTTGCTATTGTTGCGGTTATCACCCATCACAAATAGCCTATTGATGGGCACCCGAACCGGAGGCATTTCGTAGGCCGGAGCCTCAGCAATATAGGGTTCGGTCAGCCGTTGCTGATCAACAAAAACGTGACCGTCGTGCACCTCGACCACCTGCCCTGCCGTCGCAACCACTCGCTTAATAAAGGCCTGATTGGCATCATATCCAATGGCCTGCAGCGCTGATGGGGGGTGAAACACCACAATGTCGCCATCACGGGGCGGGTGCAGCCGATAGGAGACCTTTTCAACCACAAGCCGATCTCCGGGGACTAAGGTTGGCACCATTGACTCTGACGGAATGTAGCGAGATTCAGCGACAAAGCCGCGCACGAAGAGCGCTAATATCAGGGCCACCACCACCGTTAAGAGGTTGCTTTTTTGCGATCGCAACACCCGTCGCCACTGCGGAACACCATCTTGCTCAGTTACTTGAGGCTCAGCCATGCTTTCAACGAGAAACGCCCAGCTTTAACAATAGCGTGTCACCTTCTCAATCAGTACAGGCGCTTGAGAGTATAGTCGGCCACTTCAACGAGCGCCTGACGGGCTTCTGATTGAGGCACCCCTGCCAAATGCTCCACGGCCTGCTGTGAATACTGCTCTGCCAACTGGCGAGATCGCGCAATCCCTTGGCTATTGTGAACGAGCGTTAAGGCTTCCTCTAGATCTCCAGACTCTTGAAGCTGTCGCTCAAGCAGAACGCGCAAATAAGGCGTCTCTTCCATTGCAAATAGAACCGGAGCGGTAAGGTTCCCGCTCTTGAGATCTGACCCCGTAGGTTTGCCCAACTCATCTGATGAAGCCGTGAAATCTAAAATGTCATCGACAATCTGAAACGCCAAACCAATACAGCGACCGTAGGCATAGAGTTCCTGATTCTGCTGAGCCGGTTCACCACTCAACACACCCGTTGCCTTGGCGCTGTTCGCCATCAGTGAGGCCGTCTTATAGTAAGACTTCGATAAATAGGTCTCAAGAGACTGATGGGTATCAAAACAGTTCAGGCCCTGCTGAATCTCGCCTTCAGCAAAATCTTTGATCACCTCAGAAAGCAGCTTCACTACCTCTAGGTTATCGAGATTCGCCAAGTACCAAGAGGCTTGGGCAAATAAAAAATCGCCTGCCTGAATGGCAATGCGATTCCCAAACAAACTGTGGACCGTGGGCACCCCGCGGCGGACATCCGAAGAATCCACCACATCATCGTGCAAGAGACTAGCCGTATGAATCATCTCTGTGATTTCAGCCAAGCGTCGATGGCGGGCGGTGGGTTCCTGCTGCAGCGCGCGCGCCAATAATAGGACAATCGCTGGGCGCATCCGCTTTCCCCCAGCTTGGAACAGATGCTCTGCTGCTGCATACAGAACGGGATGACGGGCACTGACGAGATTCTTAAGATTCTCGACCAGTATCACCAGATCCGTATCAACCGGGGCAAAAAGGGATGTCACTGAGGTCATGGTTTATCTATACTGCACCAACATGGAAAGGATGATTACAAAATTTTACAATTTGTTCTCATATTCTAACCTTCTTCGCTAACGAGGGGTTTTCAGGTTTTCGATTGCATTGATCTTTGCCTCGATCAGGACGGTATATCCACATTCGATGGTCTAGCCCATCAGAACAAAGGCATACGATTGTACCGGGGCCAGCATTGGCATCGTCTTTTGGATCAATACCGTATTCGCGATCTCAACATTCAGCTCAGCCTCGACGACTTTGGCACCGGCTCTTCACCGTGAGCAGCGATCTATTACAGTGGAGCAAACTGTTTTCCTCTGCTGTCCTTTATGCCTGAACCCCCGATTGATGTGCCTAAGAAGGGAGCGGTCTCCGTTAGCCCGCTTCAGTGCGTAACCGGCTCCATGATTGCTGGCATCCTGGCAATGCTGCTGTATCGCCTCACCCGCTCTATTGCCGTTTCCTTCGCAGCCCATCCCCTCAGCGTCAGCAATCAAACCGCTGTCAGTATTTCAGTGGCAGTGCGAACGCTGGTGGTGGGTATGAGTACCCTCGCCACCGCTATTTTTGCCTTTGCGGCGTTGGGTTTACTCGGACTTGCCGTTCAGTTAGTTTGGCAGCGATTCTTTGCTGAAAATTGAGTCTTCACCCTATCCAGAGGGGGCCAACCCCTAGTAATATCATTAAGGGGCAGGTCGTTTGAGCTTATAAACGATTAGGATTTATGCCTGGAGCCACTTTTAGCGATATTGAGCAGAAGGAAGTCATCGATATGATCAGCAAGCCAGACCGTGTGGTTCTAATCGGCGTTGCCGGAGATTCAGGATGTGGCAAGTCCACTTTTCTACAACGGCTTGAAGATCTGTTTGGTGCAGAGTTCATGACGGTTATTTGTCTAGACGACTATCACAGTCTCGATCGCAAAGGGAGAAAAGAGACGGGTATTACGGCCCTCGATCCCCGCGCCAACAATTTTGACCTGATGTATGAGCAAATTAAGGCGCTTAAGAATAAGCAAGCCATCGATAAGCCGATCTACAACCACGAAACCGGCGAACTCGATCCGCCAGAGCGCATTGAGCCGAATCATATTGTCGTCATTGAAGGACTTCATCCTCTCTATGATGAGCGTGTGCGTAGCCTCATTGACTTCAGCGTTTATCTCGACATTAGTGACGAAGTCAAAATTGCCTGGAAGATTCAGCGTGATATGGCCGAGCGGGGCCATACCTACGAAGATATTTTGGCCTCTATCAATGCGCGCCGCCCTGATTTCGACGCTTACATTGACCCCCAGAAGCAGCATGCTGATGTGGTGATTCAAATTCTGCCCACAAAGCTGATCAAAGAGGAAAAGCCAGGGGGCATTTTGCGGGTTCGCCTCATTCAGAAAGAAGACGTGAAGGGCTTCGAGCCAGTGTATCTGTTTGATGAAGGCTCTACTATTAATTGGGTGCCTTGTGGTCGCAAGCTGACCTGCTCATACCCCGGCATTCGCATGTTCTACGGTCCTGATGACTATTACGGGAATGCTGTTTCAGTCTTAGAGGTTGACGGTCAGTTTGAGAAGCTCGAAGAAGTGATTTACATCGAAAGTCACCTCAGCAACACCTCTTCTAAGCACTATGGCGAAATGACGGAGCTGCTTATGAAGCACCGTGACTATCCTGGTTCTAATAACGGTTCAGGGCTGTTTCAGGTGTTAACGGGTCTGAAGATGCGAGCAACCTACGAGCGCCTTATTGCGGCAGAGCCGGTGGCGGTTTAGCCCCTGAAGTGCAGGTGTCATCTATCTGAATATGAAAGCAGCCCTGGCAAATTGTTGGGACTGCTTTTGTTTGAGTCAATCAGCGATCCTGACAGAAAGCGTTGGGCAGACCTTGTATGCTTAAAAATGCGAGGAGTCATCAAAACACACAGCACAAGGAGAGATTTATGACGGCTACCACATTAACGGCTCAAGACCTGTTCCGTGCCTGTTACGAAAACCGCTACACCTGGGATCAGAATTTCCCTGGCTATACCGCAGATGTACTTTATAAAGCTGGTGAGCAAGAAATAGCCGGACAGGTTCGGATCGGTGCAGACCTAAAGCTAGAGGTAAATGGGGTTGACGATGAGGATGCTAAGAAAGCGATTCATGGTCAACTTTTTGAAATGTCGATTCATCGGGTCCGCCGGAGTTTTGAAGAGACCCATGGCAAAAACTCATTTACCGTTGGAGAAACGAAGGCTAATGGTGCTGTTGAGATATTGATGGGCGGCAAGGCTGAAGGCGATAAGTATGAGATCAAGGATCAGGAGGTGACGATGGTTCATCGCCACATTCATGGTGTCGTTGTGACGATTCATACCTACAGCAGTCATAACACCGGAGAGGGCTATCTTTCCCATGAGTATGACTCTGTTTACCATGACCCCAAATCGGGTGCCCAGAAAGGTGGCAAAAGCAACTTCGTTGATGAGTATCAGCAGGTGGGCAGCTACTTTGTTTTGTCTCGTCGTGCGATTGAGACGGAATCAGAGGGACAAACAACGTCGCAAGAATTTTGCTTTACCAATATCAAGCTCCTTGATGCCACGGCGCATTAACCGCAGATCAGCCTAAGCCGCTGGTCGTCTGTTCAGGATGAGATCCCATCCCTATGCCAATACCGTAAAACAAACAACCCTCTGGACGTTCATCCAGAGGGTTGTTTTGAAAAGCCAACCTATAAAGAGGGGGTCGACGGTATTTACAAAGAAATTCAAATACCAGCCTTATATCGGTGACCAGCAGTATTAGTCTAAGTACCCCCATCCTGACGTAGAAAGGATGAAAACAGTGAGGGTAGATATACCCGACCATTACGCTACTTGCACCAAACACTTTATGTCTTGCGGGGTTTGACCTTATTGACCTTAAGCATTTGCCCTTTCCACTCAGCACTCTCTAGTTCAGCGATCGCTTGTTCTTCCTCCGCATCAGAACCCATGTTGACGTAGGCAAAGCCTCTGGGTTCTTCTTCTGTTTCGCTATCAGCGGGAGTATTGATGATCATGACCGCAGTGACCGTGCCATATTGGGCAAAGATTGTTTTCAAGTCTTCTTTATCGGTGGCATAGGGTAGATTCTCTACAAAGATACTCATTGGGCACGCATTAGAGTAACGCCTAACTTAGGGTAGAGTTTTGTGGGCTGTTGAGCCAAATTATTTCGATCACGCTCCAGTCTTCATGACTGTAATCGATTCGGTTAGGGGGCGAATCCGAGACTCTTGGCTAAACACGTTGACCTGGTAGACCTGCTCTCGGTCATAGTCAAGGGCAGTCAGCCATCCGCTATTAGAGTGGTATGCCCCGGTTTCAATATCTAGCCAGCCTGGACCTTGGGCAAGCTGTCCAGGGGGAACGCCTAGGGTGAAGGTAATCGTATGCCCTGTAATGATTAATTTATCTGGGAAGTAAGGTTGAGCCGCGCTGTGAAACTCACGCCGAATCCAGCAGAATTCTTCTTTGGTTTGTTTCGCCAAGGATAACTTGGGATTAACGCCTGCATGAACGAGCCAGATATCTCCCAAATCTAAGTACAGCGGCAGCGTCTCTAGCCAGAGGGCATCGACCTTGAGATCTTCAAAATTATCGTAATTATCGAGGGTGGGCTGTCCGCCACAGTGAATCCAGGTTTGCAGGGCAATGCAGTCTAGCTCGCCGTTGGGAAAGGCCATCAACATAAGGTGTTCATGGTTCCCAAGCAAGCAAGTGTGGCCGCTCTCTTTCACAAAGTGAAGGACTTGAGAGCTATCAGGACCACGATCAATAAGATCGCCGAGGAAGTAAACCCGGTCGCTCTCTTGAAGGTCTAGCAAATCCCAAAGTGCCAACAGCGTTTGGTAGTGGCCGTGGACGTCACCAATCATGACTCTGCGGTGTGCAGGGGCCGCAATCCCTCGGCTAGACTCCATTGAGTTGTAGTTGTTGATACATTCTTTTTCTAGTATGCCTGATGGATTTGCGGTTGTCTCGTGGCCTGAGATCGCGCATGATAGATTGTCTGCTGTGCCCTTGCCTGACGTTGAATGATGAATATAGATTGCTTACACCTCGGCAGCTTCCGCTGCTATGGCTACACAGGCGCTCTACCCGAAGAACAGGTGTTAGGTCAGTGGTTTGAGGTGGATTTGAGACTGTGGCTTGATCTGGCACCTGCAGGGCGCAGCGATCGCCTTGCCGATACGCTAGATTATCGCGGGGTCATTGGGGAAACCCAAACGCTAATCGAGACTCAGCGCTTTAATCTCATTGAAAAACTCGCCAGTGAGATTGCCACCCAAGCCCTCACCCACCCGCAAATTCAACAGATCCAGGTCAGACTCACTAAACTGGCTCCTCCGATCCCGAACTATACGGGCAACATCACAGTGGAGCTGATGCGATCGCAACCCCACCTCTAGAAAATGCTAATCAAAAGAAACAATCCTGAACCACTATTTTGACTCCTTCGCTATCCTCACCTGATTCATCAATAGACGGAGATCGCTTTGTAGAAGTTCTGGTGGATTCGCCAGGGGCCGAAAAGTTATTTACCTACCGATTGCCAACCACTTTAAAGGTCCAAGTCGGTGATATTCTCAGCGTTCCCTTTGGGGCGCAGACGGTGGGTGGGATTGCCATTCGCTGTTTTGAAAATCTGCCAATCTCTCTTGCTACGGCTCAGATTCGAGAGGTCGTGGACTTCGTCAGCTCTAGCCTCTTCCCGGCAGGCTATTGGTCGCTACTGGAGCGGGTGGCACAGTACTATCATGCGCCGTTGATGGCGGTGATTCGCGTGGCGCTGCCGCCGGGGTTGTTGGTGCGATCGCAACGTCGCATCCGCCTCACCCAATCCTCTGTAGATGTTCCTCACTCCCTTAGCCCCACGGCCCAAAAGCTAATCGAAGTTCTACAGCAAAGCCCCACCCAAGACTATACCTGGACCTATCTGCAGCGTCAGGTTAAGGGGGCCAATCGAGGTCTGCGAGAATTACGGCAGCAGGGACGCATTGAAAGCTATGTGCAGCCCCAAGCCCACGCTCAACCGAAGCGTCAACAGGTCGTTACGCTGCTCGGCAATAGAGGAATCGAACTCACCTCAAGACAGCAAGAAGTGCTTGCCGTTCTGCAGCAGCAGGGCGGCGAAATGTGGCTACAGCATTTTGTGGAACTGTGTCATACCACCCTGAAAACTTTAAAGACCCTTGAAGAGAAAGGCTGTGTTGCCATTGCCCTACAGGAACGGCTGCGACTGGAGCAGAGCGCCTTTCAGTTGGATCAGGCCCAAGTCTTAACCCCCGATCAGGCGCAGGCGTTGGCGGTCATTCAAACCCTACAGGGCTTCCATCAGGTCTTACTGCACGGCGTCACTGGCTCTGGCAAAACAGAGGTGTATTTGCAGGTCATTGCTCCTGTTCTCAAAGAGGGGAAATCAGTTTTAGTTCTAGTCCCTGAGATTGGGTTGACCCCCCAGCTCACCGATCGCTTCCGGGCTAGATTTGGCGATCGCGTTCGGGTCTATCACAGCGCCCTTTCTGATGGAGAACGCTACGACACTTGGCGACAGCTTTTATCTGAGACGACTCAAGTCGTGATTGGCACTCGCTCCGCCGTCTTTTTGCCCTTAACCAACCTGGGCTTAGTGATTTTAGACGAAGAACACGATGGGGGCTACAAGCAAGATCGCCCAGTGCCTTGCTACCATGCTCGTACCGTCGCCCGTTGGCGGGCTGAAATGGATCAATGTCCTCTCATTTTGGGGTCAGCCACCCCTTCTCTAGAAAGTTGGGCTACATCCCAGCATCTATTATCTGGCTCCACTCACGAGAAAAATTTGCACTATCTATCGCTGCCCCAGCGGGTTCATGCCCGACCGATGCCGCCGATTGCGATCGTGGATATGCGATTAGAGCTAGAACAGGGGAATCGCTCTTTATTTAGCCGCAAGCTGCAGGCGGGACTCAATCAGCTTCACAGCAGTCAGCAGGGGCTTTTATTCATCCATCGGCGCGGTCACAGCACCTTTGTCTCGTGCCGAAGCTGCGGGTATGTGGTCGAATGCCCCCACTGCAGCGTATCGCTTACCTACCATCACAGCGCTGAGATTAAACACCCACTGCTGCGATGCCACTACTGTAACTTCACCCAAACTCAGCCCCCTATATGTCCAGACTGCACCTCGCCCTACTTTCGCTTTTTCGGCAGCGGTACCCAACGAGTCATGGAAGATCTCAGTCAGCAGTTCCCGAACCTCCGAGTCCTGCGCTTTGATAGCGACACCACCCGCCGCAAAGGTGCCCACCGAGAGTTATTAGATCGCTTTGCTGCCGGGGAGGCCGATTTGATGGTGGGCACTCAAATGCTCACCAAAGGTATTGATCTGCCTCAAGTGCAGTTCGTCGGCGTCCTTGCGGCTGATAGTTTGCTCAATCTGCCCGACTTTCGCGCCAGCGAACGCACCTTTCAAACCCTATTGCAGGTGGCGGGACGAGCGGGGCGTGGGGAGAAACCGGGACAGGTGGTCATGCAAACCTATAACCCTGAGCATCCTGTCATTCAGGCGGTGCAGCGGTATGCCTATGAAACGGTGGTTGAAACTGAACTACAGTATCGACAAGCCCTTCAATATCCGCCCTACGGTCAACTGATTGTGCTGCGGCTCAGCAGCCTGAAGGAGCCACTGGTGGAGAAAACCGCACAGAAAATTGCGGTTTATCTCGCAGAGCAAATTGAAGCTCTCAGCTTAAACGTAGCCATTCTAGGGCCAGCGCCTGCGAATATTCTGCGAGTAGCCCGTCGCTATCGCTGGCAGATTTTGCTGAAGCTACCGCCCACCATTGACGATAGGCCTGTTTGGAGCTTGCCCGTTGCTGAGCTACAGGCGCACTGCTCTAAAGATGTCAGACTAGCGATAGATGTAGACCCACTCACGCTGCTGTGATAGAGATGGAGACTTCAATGCTATCTCAAACGGTTCAAGATTTTAGCCAGCGAATCGCCGCATCGCCTAACCTGAAGGCTCGAATTCGAGGGATGACCTCTGTGGGCGAATTCATGGGATTGTCTCACGAGCTGGGTTTTCAGCTTACAGGAGATGATTTAAAAAGTTTGGCTCAGCAAACCTATCAACAATGGCTTACCAAGCTACCGCCTCATAGTCGCTCGTTCTTTGAGCAGATCCACGATAATGAGT
>JBAUJD010000307.1:0-3531 GCA_049683515.1 Thermosynechococcaceae cyanobacterium
GCTTAAGGTCGCGAGCGATCCCTCTGGCCGCTTTATAAGTATTCATTGACGGACAATGCAAGATACTCTGCCTTCTTGGGGCACTCTAAAGTCAGGTGCTTCTGGTTGTTACAGCAATAGCTGCTCCCACCTTTGCGAAGCTGTAATCTTCTAGAAGCCCTACTTTGCAGTCCCCCAATATTTTCACTGGGTCTCTCTTTGGCAATGATGCGATTCGCGGGGGACATCAAGGCTTTCGGAAATCTTGGGGGATTGCTCCCCAATGCTGGCATCATAGAGATTGGTCTACGTTTAATGGCAGAAGATGCCTCTCTTCTTCTACAAGGTCAGTGATCCCTACGGATGTTTTTCTAATTTCTCACCCCACCCTGTGCATCTAGACGGGTATACTTGGCCTACCTCAGAGCATTTTTACCAAGCTCAGAAATATCAGGGCACGGATCACTCAGAGCTGTGCACAAAAATTAGAGAGGCTCCTACTGCCGAAGCGGCGGCAGCCCTAGGACGCGGAGAGATCGCCCCGATGCGCCCCGATTGGGACCAAGTGAAGGCTCAGATCATGTATGACGTGGTCAAGGAGAAGTTTTCTCGCCACGGCGATATTCGAGCGATTTTGCTGTCTACGGGTGATACGCTCATTGTTGAGAACTCTCCCACCGATAGCTATTGGGGCTGCGGTCCTGACCAAAAAGGGAACAATCAGCTTGGCAAGATTTTAATGCAGGTCCGCCAAGAGTTAAGGTCGTTTTCTGTGCGATGAAGGGCCGTTGATTAGAAAAATGCCGATTTTGTTTAAAAAACGAAATGTTTTTGACGGTCACCACAAGGGAATCGTAAGCGATAATTAATAGGTATATCTCTCCTCACAGGATGTATTACCATGACAGATCTTCTCGCTCGAGCTTTTGAACAACTGAGAACCCTATCGGCCAATCGTCAGAACGAGATTGCCTCTCGAATCCTTAATGGCCTTGACGATGAGGCGCAGTGGAATGATGCCTTTAAGCAGTCTCAAGAGGCTCTCAATGATCTTGTCCAGCAGGCGATGGCTGAGTATCGTGCTGCTAAGAGTCAAGAGCTAAATACTGGCGAGCTATAGTGAGGCGAACCAGCGATCGCAATACATGTGTTCTAGCTGTCGGTGGTTATTGTTGGCCGAATGCCTTCATTGCCAAGTTTGTGGTGATGAAGGCTTTATTTTAGCTTGATAGGCCTGGTAAATGCGGAGATCGCTAGCGAGAGCAGAGCAATGAGTTTTCAAGGGATTGTCACGATGATCTCTGGCTCTGAAGCTGCTTCAATAGGGATAGCGTTGTACTTCACTAAAAGAGCCTACAGCTATGGAAATTCTCCCAGCGATTGATTTATTAGAGGGGCGTTGCGTCCGTCTCTACCAGGGAGATTATGAACAGTCACAGGTTTTTTCTGAAGACCCGGTGGAGGTGGCGAAGGGCTGGGTCGAGCAGGGGGCAAGCTATCTGCATCTCGTGGATTTAGATGGGGCTAAAACGGGTGAACCCGTTAATCTGGAGCCGATTCGTCGCATTATCAGTGCGATTGATGTGCCTGTGCAGGTGGGGGGCGGGGTGCGCGATCGCAACCGCGTTAACCAACTCCTCGATCTCGGCGTTGATCGCGTCATTGTCGGCACCGTCGCCATTGAAAATCCTGATCTTGTCACGCAGCTTTGCCAAGACTTTCCGGGACAAATTGTGATCGGCATTGATGCCCGTGATGGGAAAGTGGCGACGCGAGGCTGGTTAGAAACCTCTGAGATTGATGCGATCGATCTGGCCCAGCGGATGCCCGATGCCGCCGCTATTGTCTACACCGATATTCACCGAGATGGCACCCTAGAAGGCCCGAACATGCCCATGCTGCGGGAGATGGCTGAAGCCACGACGGTGCCAATTATTGCTTCCGGTGGGGTGAGTTCGGTGACCGATTTGCTGAGTTTGTTATCTCTAGAGCCGCTGGGCGTCACGAGCGTCATTGTCGGGCGGGCGCTGTATACCGGGGATGTGTCGCTTACTGAGGCCATTCGAGCCGTAGGCCAAGGGCGGTGGCAAGATGTGCCTCCTGATTTAGGGGCGTCAGCTTTGGCTTAAGGTTCTGAAGGCAAAGATTGCTTCGGCCACAATTCACGAGACACTGATTCTATCGTGCATCTCGACTGAACATGACTCGTTTCCGTTTTGATCAATTTTCCAAGCAATACCTTGAAGAATTCCTTTCGCCCCTCGGTGAAGTCACCATCGGCAAAGAACTACTGGGCGAAGCCCGACAGATTGATGTGTGGTTTGTGCCGCACCCTCAACCGATAGAATCTGACTCTCTGGGTTTGCTAGGACGTTTGGGTAGCTCTCCTTGTCTATTAGAAGCCTATCGGAATCCGCCTAAGCCCTCTGAAATAAGAGACTGTTTGCTGAAGCTGTTTTTAACCCAATCCGATGACCAGCGCCAAGCCAAGCGAGACAAAAAGACAGTCTCTGAAGCCGATCTGCCAAAGCTGTGGGTGATTGCCACTTCAGCACCAGAGAGCTTACTTTCTGGGTTCTGTGCCATCACGGATGCAGTGAATTGGGGGACTGGCATTTATTTTTTACCGCCTCATTTACACGCTGGCATTATCGCGGTCAATCAGTTACCTCAGACCCCTGACACCTTATGGCTGCGGCTTTTAGGCAAGGGCAAGACGCAAGCACAGGCCATTACCGAACTGATTGAACTCTCTAAAGAGAACCCGATGAGAGGCCGCGCCTTGGAGCTATTAGCCCATTGGCGAATTATGATAGAGGCAAGTGAGTCCCTTGATGCAGACGATCAGGAGTTAATCATGCAGTTATCACCCATTTACACTCAAAAGCTCAATGAAGCGACAGAGGAAGGCCGACAGGAAGGCCGACAGGAAGGCCGACAGGAGGGCCGACAGGAGGGTGCTCAACAAGAACGTCGGGTAACGGTTGAGGCGTTGTTGCAGGTGTACTTTGGTGAATTAGATGCTCAGCTAGAGCGGGTGATTAATCCGATGATGCAGCTCTCGGCTGCGGAGTATGCTCAGTTGATTTTGCAGTTGTCGGGTCTCTCTCGTGAGCAGCTACTGCGGCGGTTTGATATTGAAGCGTAGGCGCTTTAGTGCCGGAGTATTGCCGCGCTTATATTTCTGGCGGGACTTACTTTTTAACGTTGGTGACCTATCAGAGAGCTGAGCTGTTTTCTGATACGGTCAACGTGAGTTGGTTGCGGTGGGCAATAGCGCAGATGAGGGCAGAGTTACCCTGTGAGATTGTGGCGGCGGTGGTATTGCCTGAGCATGTTCATTTTTTGTGGTCTTTGCCACAGGGAGACAGCAATTATTCGCGGCGGGTGGGGCGGTTGAAGGTGCTGTTTACGCAGTCTTTAAGAGCTTTAGGGATGACAAGGCACCTGTACCCTATTGTTGCTGGTAGCCCTAGCGCTCAAGGTACAAAAGAAAATAGGGTAGTCAAGACGACTACCCCACCAAAAAAATGTTGCCTGAATTTTACCAGA
>JBAUJD010000308.1:0-14749 GCA_049683515.1 Thermosynechococcaceae cyanobacterium
CAAAAGGGTTCAGCCAATCGCTCAAAAGCAAGGAATCGACTGGCTAGACATGAACTCAAGGTAAGTCGGCAGCGTATCGAGAGGGCTAAGCGACTAGCTCTCCGCGTGATTCAATCTAACGATTTGATCGCCTATGAAGACTTGAGGATCAAGAACATGGTGAAGAACCATTGTTTAGCGCAGTCGATTCATGATGCAGGGTGGTACCAATTCAGGCTATGGCTGGAGTATTTCGGCAAGAAATACGGTAAGGCCACGGTTGCGGTACCGCCAGCGTATACGTCTCAAGAATGTTCTGATTGTGGAGCCATTGTGAAGAAGTCTTTGAGCACTCGCACCCATGTTTGTGAATGTGGTTGTGTGCTCAATCGGGACCACAATGCAGCCATCAATATCTTGAGAAGAGGAATAGCTACCGTAGGGCATACGGGAAGCTGGTTGCTAGACAACCTAAACGTTTCTGGAGATGAGACCGCTACTGGGTTGAACGCAAGTTCTGCTCAGCAAGTCACGTCGTAGAAGGAAGAATCCCATGTGCTTCAGCCGTGGGAGTGTCAACTTGAGCCTGGTTCGTCGCTGGCGGAAGAGCCGCTACTCCTGACTCAGCTTTTGCTGTAGTAGCAGGTACATGAAAGAAAGATCATTCACAAGATAGCGCTTCCATAGACGCTTCGGCCCAGAGGTCAGCCGCTGTAGCCATGCCTGTCCTGGACAGTCTGTTTTAATGCCTGCATCGAAAGCCGTAGCATCGCCAAGGGCAAAGATAATTTGCACGGAGGAAAGCTGCTCTTGATATTGATAAACCCAGGTCTCTTGCTGAGGAGAGCCAATGCCAATGGCGAGCACTGTTGCACCGGACTGGTTGATGCGATCCACCATTTCTTGACATTCCTGGGCATCTGCCTCGAAGTCTCGCGATGGTGCGTAAGTGCCTACTACCATTGAGCGGCCCACGGCCTGATTAATGGTCTGCTGAGCTTTCGCTGCAGCTCCGTCCGTTCCTCCCAGTAGAAAAAGGGTTGTTTCTGGATTGAGAGAATGGCGATCGCAAAACGCAACCAACAGGTCAGAGCCAGGGAGCTGCTTAGCGAGGGGGGTGCCGAGAAGCTGAGAGGCGAGCAAAAGGGCTTGGCTATCGCACACCCTATAGTCGGCTACGTTACAGGCTTCGGCAAAGACTTTGTCTTTGCGAAGATTGATCAGGTGGTCGATATCCGAGGTGAACACAATACCAGTGCTGAGCTGATCTAAAAGCTGCGCCTGGGAAAGATTATCAATGGGAACACCCAAGATATCCACCTTGCCAACCAGCCAAGGTTGACGGCTAGGGGGCTTGAAGTGATAGCCCTGGGCTGAGGCAAAACTTAGTTGGCTCAGCGCCTGGGATCGCCGCTGGGCATCAATTGATTTGGCGACGGCGGGCTGCTCAAATAAGTGACTGGTCTCAACAATGGACTGAGTTAACTGGCACTGCTGCCGACTGTCGTGAGCGCCTTGAAGAAGTTGGCCATCGACTTTGATTGAGCTGACGTTGAGCTTCTCCCACTGCAAAAAGGTGAGATATTCGTTGGCAAAGCCGTCTAAAACAACCGCACAGCCAATGCTGCGTAAATCTTGAATGAGTGCGATCGCATCAGCAAGATTTTGGGCTAGATGCCGCTCTGACAGCTCAAACTGGAGCTGGCTAGGACGCAGGCGACCACGGGTAAGTTGACCATAGACAAAATCAACAAACTGACTGTCTCGAAACACCTGATCCGAAAGATTGATCGAAAGACAGAGCTGAGGAGAAACCACCAAGGTCTGGATTGCTTTTTGGACGACCAAACGGTCCAGCCACTCTGGAGTTTGCCCCTGCGTAATTGAAGGCATAAAGTGACGGGGTAAATAGACCTGCCCCGCAGGGTCACGCCACCGCAACAGTGCCTCATTGTAGAGAACCGAGCCGTCATTAACGTCATAGATAGGCTGGAACCACAGTTCAAACCCTTGGGTACTGTCTTGCGATCGCGATCGGACTGGGCTGGCTAGCATCTCGGCTCACAATTCCGCTGTATGTCGGTCAACTCAGGGTCGTCCAAAGCTGAGAACATCTAAACGCACCAGCGACTAACAGTGCCGATGCGATCTTTTCACTCGTTTGTTCTCAAAAGAGCACTGGCCCCCCAACGGCACGTGTCCAGACATGCTTGAGTGGCGACTCTTAGTGTTATTTTTTTACCCCTGCACCTATGTTAGCGGATCTATTCAGTCTTGAACCTGGGTAAATTCACCCAAAACAGACAAAATGGTGCCCCAATCGCTCTAAATGACGACAATAAGCACAACCTTCACTGTTACAGTTTTAAATACTTTTCCTATGCAAATGGACGGATTCCATGCAGAGCACGGGTTCCGTCGCCGGTAAACGAAGGCCCGGTCAGAGGGCAGAGCCTCACAGCCGAGCAAGGGTCACGACTTCATCTTGGTTTTGATACTTGCCTTGGCGCGTCTCGTAGCTGACGGAACAAGGATCGCCTTCAAAAAACAGCAACTGTACAATCCCTTCGCGGGCGTAGATGCGACAATCTGCGCTAGAAGAATTAGAGAATTCTAAGGTTAAGTGGCCCTGCCAACCGGCCTCTGCCGGAGTCAGGTTAGCAATGATGCCGCAACGAGCATAGGTACTTTTGCCAATGCAAACCACGCTGACATTTTCAGGGATGACAAGGCGCTCCATAGCCACCCCCAAGCCATAGGAATGGGCAGGTAAGATAAAATAGCTGCCTTGAGCATCGGTATGCAGATCGACCGGCTCCAAATTATTGGGGTTAAAGCTTTTGGGATCAACAATGGTACCAGGGATATGACGAAACACTCGAAATTCGTTCGGACTCAGCCGCAGATCGTAGCCATAGGACGATAGGCCATAGCTAATCACCCGGTGGGGCGTGTCTTGATCCTTCACATCTCGCACTAAAGACGACTCAAAGGGGGTAATCATCCCCTGCTGAGCCATCTGTTGAATCCACACATCATTTTTGATCACGGCTGTCGCCCAGAGTAAAAGCTACACACGGGAACCGCGCCGCAGCTCAGTCACCTGATCGGCTTCGTTGATCAGCGCTGTTGGCATATTGGGTCCCGTCAGAATCATATCAATATGACGAGGCCGCTGCTGAATCAGCGCTAGCACCTCGGCTTCTGGAATCAGGCCCAAATGAATCGCTAGACTCAGCTCATCAAGAATAACCATTGAATAGTCGCCCTTTACAACCGATACCTGCGTATGATGCCAAAGATCTTGAAGCGCCTGCATTTCTGATGCTTCAACTGGCTCAGCATCGATACAGCCCGGCACATTACATCGATACCAGTCTAGATTTTGACAGAGGTTAATAGGGTGCTCATGCCCCATATTGATGCCGCCCTTGAGAAACTGAACGACAAGAACAGAGGTGCCTTGCCCTGCCGCTCTCAGCGCCTGTGCCATCACGTTGGTAAAGAAGTTACGGTGGGGTGCCGTTACAATCTGGACCAATCCTTCGACGGCATGCAAAACACGATGTTCAATCGGAACTATTCTCGTTTCAATCTGAGCGACCATAAAGGATCTTAGAGGTAGTGTGTTCAGACAGGGGATTCATTTCGGTAGCGCGCCCCTAGGGGCTAATTAGGCCTGGGCATTAACGGCACAGGGTTGAGCTTTGAGTTGTAACGACCGCGCAGCGATGTTGAGACAGGCAAAATACAGATATAGCGCTTGTCTACAGTGTTCCCACATAGTGAACACCATATATATGTATTCGTCAATAGTTTGCGTTGAATCATTAAGTTCGATCCGAGGCAGCCATTGACGGAGTATTCTGTGAGTTTGGCTTTCTGGCAAGAGACGGTTTAGGAGTCTGCATCTATGGCACAGCCTCGGCCCGATGGGCGTCAACCCAATCAACTGCGGCCTATCCAGTTTCAGCGTCAGTTTACGCAATATGCCCCCGGTTCGGTTTTGGCTCAGTGGGGAGAGACTAAGGTGCTGTGTACCGTCACAGTGGAAGAGGGCGTTCCCAAGTTTCTTGAAGGGACAGGGCAGGGCTGGCTCACGGCAGAGTATCGGATGCTTCCTTGTGCAACACCGGAGCGCCAACGACGGGAGTTTATGAAGATATCGGGCCGTAGTCAAGAAATTCAGCGCCTGATTGGCCGTAGCCTGAGGGCTGCCCTCGATCTAAAGACCTTAGGAGAGCGCACCTTAACGGTGGATGCTGATGTGGTGCAGGCCGATGCTGGCACCCGAACCACGGCAATTACCGGGGGCTTTGTGGCCTTAGTCGATGCGATTCAATCTCTCATTGCTGCAGGGCAATTATCCACGTCGCCCATTTTGCACTACGTGGCTGCAGTGTCTGTGGGTTTACAAAATGGGGAACCGTTACTGGATCTCAATTACAAGGAGGATGTCGCCGCCGATGTTGATCTTAATGTGGTGATGACGGAGCACGGTGCCTTACTTGAGGTGCAAGGAACGGCAGAAGCGGGTGTGTTTACGCGATCGCAACTCAACGCCATGCTCGACTCTGCTGACATTGGGATCCAGTCGTTAGTGAGTGCGCAGCGACAATCTCTAGAGGGCTGAGGTGGCGGCCCAATTCGTAAAAGATATGACAGAACGATCGAGGAGAGCTTTGGTCGCTACCATAGAAGTGGTCCTGGTTTGAGATAGCTTTATGCAGCAGCGCACAAAACCCAATTGGCAAATTGGAACCCTCTTTGATATTCCGCTGTTTGTGGACTCTTCCTGGCTGGTGATCGTGGCGCTGATCACTTTTACCGATGGTTTAGATTGGCAGACCCAGTATCCGTTCTGGGGGACGGGCCTCGCTTGGGCGGCAGGGTTTGCGATGGCAATTCTATTATTTGCATCGGTGCTGTGTCATGAGTTGGGGCATAGCCTAGTGGCCCAGTCTCAAGGGATTAAGGTGAACTCGATTACGCTCTTCATTTTTGGGGGCTTAGCCGCCATTGAAGCAGAGGCAAAGACCCCCGGCAAAGCCTTTCAAGTTGCGATCGCAGGCCCAGTCGTCAGCCTGATTTTGTTCGTACTGCTCACCCTCACGACCCATCTCTTTGCCGCAGATCAGCCTCTAGGCGTGTTATTCGGCAGTCTAGCTCGCCTCAACCTAGTGCTGGCGCTCTTTAATTTGATTCCTGGTTTGCCCCTTGATGGCGGTCAAATTCTGAAGGCGGCTGTTTGGAAAGCAACCGGCAACCGCTTCCAGGGTGTGCGTTGGGCGGCGAGGGCCGGACAAATTCTAGGTTGGACTGCCGTGACGCTGGGCCTCGTCACAATTTTACTGTTCGGCAGCTTTGGCGGCATTTGGATTTCGTTGCTGGGGTGGTTTGGGTTGCGGAATGCCTATTCCTACAGCCGATTTGCTGATTTGCAGGAAGCGCTGCTTGATCTGCAGGCCAAAGATGCCATGACCCGAGACTTTAAAGTGGTGAAGGCCACCCAAAGCCTGCGCGACTTTGCCGATGAGTATGTCCTGTCTATCAATAAGGCTGCCACTTATTTTGCGGCGTCTGACGGTCGGTACCGAGGCTTAATTGATATCGATCACCTCAACACCACCGAACGGAGCCTGTGGGAAACGCTGCAGGTTCAAGCCCTGGTGCAACCCCTCCAGGAGATTCCTTCTGTTAAAGAAGCAACCCCTGTGGTTGACATTATTAATCGCCTTGATGCTGAGCACCTAGAGCGCATTACCGTTCTATCCCCCGCAGGGGCCGTGGCGGGTGTGATTGACCGAGGGGATGTGGTGCGAGCGCTGGCAAAAAAGATGAATATGCTGATTGCCGATGCGGACATTCGACGGATTAAAGAAGAGGGCAGCTATCCCCCCAACTTGAAACTAGATGCGATCGCACGGAGCATTTTATCTGACCCTGCCGCCGCTCAAGCCACCGCTGACCAACAAGCCGATTAGCCATGATTCCAGCGGCTCAATCACAGACTTTCAGGGATTGATTCTTGTCGAATTCATCCTGAAGCCTTGCTGCACAGATGATTGAGGCTGTTTGCCACTCGTTAACTGAGCCGCTGGCACGACTCTTGCCTCTTCAAATAAAGTAATACTAAAATGGTATTACTTCTGTTTTTGAGGGATAAACTGATGCGGGTAACAACAAAAGGGCAGGTGACCATTCCTAGAAATATAAGAGAGACATTGGGGATAGCACCTAAAACTGAGGTTGAATTCATCGAAGAAAACGGTCGATTTTATTTAGCCAAAGCGAATAGCCAAAAAGTTGCCAAGAGATTTGAAAAGCTGCGAGGGATAGCCACGGTCAAGATGTCTACCGATGAGATCATGAATCTTACAAGAGAACAATAGTGAATGGAATTTTCATCGATTCATGCGTGATACTAGATTTATTTACGGATGACCCGAATTGGGCCGAATGGTCAGAAAACATTTTGGAAAGTTATAGTCAAACGAACACGCTTTACATCAATTCTATCGTATACACCGAACTATCAATGGGCTTCGAGAAGATAGAAGAATTAGAACGTGCTATTGGTGCATTGAAGTTAAAAGTACTGGAAATTCCTCGTGAAGCGTTGTTTTTGACAGGCAAAGTATTTTTAAATTATAGAAAGAACAAAGGAACAAAGATATCGCCTTTGCCTGATTTTTTTATTGGCGCTCATGCCTCTGTTTCAAACTTTGATCTGATCACAAGAGATTTAAGTAAATACAACACTTATTTCCCGCAGGTCAAATTGATTCATCCTGACCTGAGTCGTAATCTTGTGATAGAAAGTGAACAAGGTCGGTGATGCTGGCCTCGTCGATGGTTGCCCAAGGTGCAACAGCAGCACAATATATGAGACTCAAAGTTACTCTAAAGACAGTAACCATTGTTTTGACCCGCTAGACCCGCTAGCAGAGCGCGATCGCACAAAATCTATGCTCACTGATATCAAACGCCTCGCTGAAACCCTCGCGCCCCGACTCATTGAAATCCGTCGCCACCTCCATAGCTACCCTGAACTGAGCGGCCAAGAATATCAAACGGCAGCCTATGTCGCTGGCGTACTGTCCTCCTGTGGCCTTCAGGTTCGTGAAGGGGTTGGTAAAACCGGCGTGGTCGGCGATCTCAAGGGTGGCGGGTCAGATCAGCGGGGTCTGGCAATTCGCACCGATATGGATGCCCTGCCCATTCAAGAAATGACTCAGCTTGAGTTTGCCTCCCGCAAGCCAGGGGTCATGCATGCCTGCGGTCACGACGTGCATACCACCGTCGGTCTCGGCACCGCGATGATTTTGGCAGAGCTTCAGGAGCAACTTCCTGGTCCAGTGCGCTTTCTGTTTCAACCCGCCGAAGAGATTGCCCAAGGCGCACAGTGGATGATTGATGACGGCGTCCTGGACAATATTGACGCCATTCTTTCTACCCACGTTTTCCCTAGCATCCCGGCGGGGAGTATTGCGGTGCGCTACGGGAGCCTCACGGCAGCGGCAGACAACCTAGAAATTACGATTATGGGGGAGTCAGGCCATGGCGCTCGCCCCCACGAAGCCATTGATGCCATTTGGATTGCGGCCCAGGTAATCACCACGCTGCAGCAGGCCATTGGCCGGACTCAGAATCCACTGCGTCCCGTCGTGCTGACCATTGGACAAATTAACGGGGGCCGCGCCCCGAACGTGATCGCCGATCAGGTCCATTTGACCGGGACGGTGCGATCGCTTCACCCTGAGACTCGCGCCCAGCTCCCGAAGTGGATTGAAACGATTGTGGCAAGTGTGTGTCAGCCCTATGGGGCCAACTATCATTTGGACTACCAAGCTGGGGTGCCTGCGGTGCGAAATCATGCTGGCTTAACCAAGCTGATTGAGTCTTCGGCGCAGGAGCTATTGGGGGCCAAGCAGGTCCAAGTTTTGCCGGAACCTTCATTAGGAGCAGAGGATTTCTCAATGTATTTAGAACATGTGCCGGGAGCCATGTTTCGGCTGGGCGTTGGTAAACACGACCAAGCCAATGCGCCGCTCCATCACCCTGAGTTTGAGGTGGACGAGAGTGCCATCGTCACGGGGGTCGTCACCATGGCCTATACCGCCTACCGATACTGGCAGATGACTTGATTTTGTATTGGTTTGCGATCGCAGTGCCGGACCACCACGTAACAGCGGTTTGCCCAAAAACAGTGGCCTCCTCCAGCTTCAGCGAGTATCTTAGGAATAGGGGTGCAATTTTATACTGATCTATCGTGCCGGGGGCAATGCCATGACATCTCAAGACATTGAAGATCTAGCGGCTGAAATTGGCGAACAGGTCTACATTGACGTGGCTAAATGGCATCTGTTTTTGGCAGAGGCTCATCTACACACCGTTTTAGCGGAACAATTTGCCCCGATGCTCCAGGCGGGTGGAGTCACCACAGCGCAGATTGACCAGGTGTTAGGCAATATCTCAGTGTCAGTGGGGGGCGGTCAGCAAGAGCTGTCGTTGGGATCTTTAGTGCCTAAGTCTTGCCAGTCTGCTCTATTCGATTTGCTGGAAGAGTTCCAGCGCCGTTAAGCGCTTCTTGCCTCAATTTTTATTCTCTTAAAACAAATTCCGTGAGTGAGTCTCGTCAATTCTCGCGTCAGGTTCTCAATGGCAAGGTGGTCTATATCCCCCAGTCAGATGCGATCGCAAAGTTATCTCCAAACCGCCCCTCGCCCAAACGTCTGACGCTGACCTTGGGGCCGTGGCTAGCTGCGATCGCCATCCTCGGCATGGGGTCAACGGCTGCGGCCCTCGCATGGCTGGGTTGGGAAGCGATCATCAATCCTGATGTGGCCTTTTGGATGAATCGTTTTGTGCCCACAGCGGTTGCCACCACTCAACCGAATCAGCCTCGAACACTGGCTCAACTTCAGCAGCGTCTGCGAACTTCCGATCAGCGGCCTGGGGAACCTATTGTGTTGACGGCTGACTTTAATTTGACCTCGTCTCTTCAAGCCGCCAACGATGTCCTGATTCCGGTCTCGCGTCAATCCTGCGCGGGTCAACCCTGCCAACAGTTGACGGACCTGTATGTCTACCGATCGCTGCAGCTACCGTACCCGCTGCGTCTGTTTCAGGGCGAACGCTACTACCAGCAGCTTGACCGGCTTACGGTCGAGGGGCCAACGGAATCTGAACTGATCAAGCTGGTTCAGCATTCGGACTTAGTGGCGCGATCTTATCCGTTGCCGCTGACGACGCTGCAGCAATATGAACCCGCCCCCAAACCAGGGGTGTGGCTAAAATTGTCGGGCCTTAAGACCATCGGCAGCGCCACGTCAGCATACGGTCAAATTCTGTATTTTCACCCCAATGAAGGTCGTCTGGGGCTGTTGATGAACTGGACCAGCCCTGCTGGAGCCTTTCCGGTATGGCAGCAGGTGATTGCAGGCGGTCAGCCAGAGCTATTTATCGATCAATCGGTGGGATTAGAACCCCAGTTCGGAGTCTATCAAACCCTGCTGGCCCATAATGGGGGGCTGCAACTCCGCCCAATTCTTTTAAATCAGCCTGCCTTCAAGCATCCGGTCTACACCCAAGCGCTAGCCCTTGCCCGCAGCGGCCTCTGGAAACCCGCCCAGAATTTACTGCTGACGGTGAAGAAAAATCAGCCCCAGAAGTGGTCTCCCCAAGCTCAGGCTCAACTGACTCTCATTGACCTGCACGCCAAGGTGACCGAAGCCCGCGCCCAGGAGCCAGCCAGCAATCCGATTCAGAGCATTGTGGCCTACACCATCAATGGCGACTGGGGCAAGGCAATTGCAGTCTTTGAAGATAAAAAGACGCGACCCGAAGAAGTTCAAGCCATGCTGGACAGTGATTCTGGACGACTGATGGAGCGAGTTGAAGCCACGCTGGCGGTACAGCCCCATCAAGCCGATGCGATCACATGGGGAGCCATGGTGATTCACGTTCAGCAAGGCCCAGCCGCTGCCTTTGCCTGGGCTCGTAAAAAAACAGCGGCTCATTCAAACACACTCAAAAAAGTGCAGCAATTGCTGCAGCGCTTAGAAAAACCGGCACCACAGCCCGCCTCTCCCTTTGATGCGGCGCAGAAAAAAGAGGCGCTACCGACCCCAGCGCCTCAGCCTGCCAAGGCTCAGCCGCTGACGGTCCCAGAGGCTGAGCAGCAAGCGCCGCAGCCTGCGGATAAAACACAAACGACGCCTAGCCCAGCCCCAACATCGGCCCAAAGCCCTGAACGAGCGGAGGCAGGTGGACCTGATCTCTAAAGAGGAGCATCCCCTGTGCCCGTGAATGGTGGGCATGGGGCATCTTAACTGTGACCTCAGATCTCCGCCCTGTTTCTCGATAAAAAGGTCTATGCTAGGGCTTTAGTAATTGGGTGGAGATCAGGAATGGAGGCGCTGATTGGCAGAGATCTCTTGAGTCTGGCAGATTTGAGTGCAGCAGAACTCAGTGGGCTACTGACCCTGGCCGCTCAGATGAAGACGGGGGCTATTATGCCTCAGTGTCGTAAAGTATTGGGCCTGCTCTTTACCAAAGCCTCGACTCGAACGCGGGTCAGCTTTTCTGTGGCGATGTATCAGTTGGGGGGGCAGGTCATTGATCTAAACCCCAGCGTGACTCAGGTGGGTCGCGGCGAACCCCTTGAAGATACGGCGCGGGTGCTGGATCGCTATTTAGATGCGATCGCAATTCGCACCTATGACCACAAAGATCTTGAAACCTTTGCCCAATATGCCCAGATGCCTGTCATCAATGCCTTGACCGATCTGGCCCATCCGTGCCAAGTCCTGGCCGATTTGCAGACGATTCAAGAAAATTTTAAACAGCTTGCTGGCCTTACCCTCACCTACCTCGGGGACGGCAACAACATGACCCATTCCCTGCTGGTGGGCTGCGCCTTGATGGGCGTCAACATTCGCATTGCCGCCCCCGCTGACTATCAGCCGTTGCCAAGGGTGGTGGAGCAGGCTAAAGCGATCGCAGAGGATCGCAGCGAGGTCACCATCACCACGGATCCAAAAGCGGCCTGTGCTGGGGCACATATTTTGTACACCGATGTCTGGGCCAGTATGGGTCAAGAAGACTCTGCCGAAAGCCGGATTCCAATTTTTGAACCCTACCAAGTGAATGCCTCCCTGCTGGCACTCACCGATAGCGATGCGATTGTGCTGCACTGCTTGCCTGCCCATCGAGGTGAAGAGATTACCGATGATGTGATGGAGGGTCGCCAATCTCGCATTTGGGATCAGGCCGAAAATCGGCTCCATGCTCAGAAAGCTTTGCTGTCAAGTGTCTTGGGAATCAGTTAATTCACAATGCCAAAGCCCTCAACCGAATTGCTGTATGCCTACCCACCCTTGTCGTCGGGCACTTTAGTAAAGCGGTATAAGCGCTTTTTTGCCGACATCGAACTAGATTCTGGTGAAGTGATCACGGCTCACTGCCCCAATACCGGCCCCATGACGGGGGTTTACATCCCTGGCAATCGAGTCTGGGTTTCCCATAGCGACAACCCTAAACGGAAGCTGCAATATACCTGGGAGCTGATCGAGGTTAATGACAACGGGCCAACCTGGGTGGGCGTCAATACAATGCTTCCTAATCGAGTCACGAAGTTATTGCTGGAATCGCGCTGCATTCCTGAGCTGGCAGACTATGAGCAGCTCAAGCCCGAAGTTCCCTACGGTCAAGAAAAAAGCCGTGTAGATTTTTTACTGACGACCGCTGCGGGTGAACAGATCTATGTCGAAGTCAAAAACACCACTTGGGTCGATGGTCAACGCGCCTTGTTCCCCGATACGGTGACCACGCGGGGGCAAAAGCACCTCCGAGAAATGACGGCGCTGCTCCCTGAGCATCGAGCCTGTATGCTCTACTTTATAAATCGCGGTGACTGCCTCTCGTTCTCCCCTGGAGATGTAGCAGATCCAAAATATGGTCAGCTTCTGCGTGAGGCAGTTAATGCAGGGATGTCGGTCCTGCCCTGTCGATTTGAGGTGACGCCGCAAGGGATTCGCTTTCAAGGGCTGGCAACGCTAGAGCTTTAGGTACAGAAAAACCCCGGCCTCTTGGCCGGGGTTCAACTAAAGTATCAATCATCAGCGTAAGGATCAGGAAGAGGATCCCTACACTAAAAGTTGTTGAGAATGGAAGACACTTGACCGATGATGCCTTGGCCGGTGAGGGCTTCGGTTGCGATCGCAAGCACAAAGCCCAACATGGCTAGACGGCCATTGAGCAGTTCGTTGTTGATATTGAATCTGCCGCTGTTCTCTTGAGTCATGATTTAAAGCTCCGAGGGTGTTGAATGAATCTTTAAGTAATATAACGTAAATTTTTGTTTCAGGGAGGGGTTAGATGTATCTTTTGTGCAGCTTTGTTGACATTGGTGTCACTTTCAGGCCCTGAACCTCGGCCTCCCTGTGGCTGGACCCTCCTTACCGCTCTCAAGAACAGCTCTGTCTGCATTGCTTGCAATCCTTGATCAAGGCCAACTGAGAGCAAGGACGACCTAGCGAGTCAGGCTAACCTACTAGTACTGAGATCTGAAGATAGTCCATCAGTATTATGAATCTGTGTGTGGTAGTTTCAGAGCTTCAGATCTCGCGCATAGCTGATGGTTTATTTGCAGATCTCAGTACTAGAGCGATCTTGGGTACCCCGACACTCAACAATCACGACCCTGAATTTGTTCCCAAAAATTTGAGATAGCCATGACAATTGAGACAGAAGTTGCTCTATGCTTGATTTTAGTCGTTCTTATTGGGATTATCTAACCTATCCGAACGATATCAAGAGACTCTATTTGATACGTCGAACGAGTAATAAGCTTACCTCTGACTTGAGTCTACAAACCCTATGGGGCAAAAACTTCAGCTCAACTCAAATGATTAAGTTCTTTATTGTCGGCAGTATACTGATCAGATATGATGGATTAAGGATTGTTAGCACCCCTAAGGATAACGACGTTATGTTCCAAGGCAAAACAGATCAAGACTGGGAATTCTACGGAAAAAATGTTCCTTACTATGGCGTTGTAACTTGGGATAAATTCAAGCTTTCATCTTTAGATGATGGTGCGAAACAAGATTTTTTTAAGACCGGCGAAGAATACATAAATACTACTATTGAATTTATCAAAGAAAATTTTTCCCGAAACTTCTACCCCAAAAGAGCCCTAGACTTTGGCTGTGGAGTGGGGAGATTAGCGATACCGATGACTCAATCATGTGAATCTGTAACGGGCATAGATGTTTCAATTTCTATGCTAGAAAAGGGGCGAGAAAATTGCCGAGAATATGGCATTAAAAATCTTAGCTTCGTCCAAGGAGATGATGCATTATCTAAGGTATCTGGAACCTATGACTTCATCCATTCTTACATTGTTTTTCAGCACATCCCTCGGCAGCGGGGTGAAAAAATCGCAAAACGCCTTATTGACTTGCTCGAAGAAGATGGGATAGGCGCTCTGCATTTTACTTATTTCCGCAATTATGATCGTCTGTCAATACTTAAATATCACGCTTATAAATCAGTCCCTCTCCTTTGGAATCTCAAGAATTTATTCAAGAGTTCATCTACGGGACCAATGATGCAAATGAACCTTTATGATCTCAATAATTTAATCCGGTTACTGCAAGAAAATGGCTGTCATAGACCTCTGATTCGATTCACAAATCACGGCGAAGGGACAGGGGGTGTCATTCTCTATTTTCAGAAGCATAAACTTCCCATGCTCTAGTCATGTCTCACTTTAGAAAATTTATCTTCAATTGATTCTTTTACCCACTCGCAAAGCGATCAAGAGGTCATAATGCAAGGTAACTATCGTTTCCTATATCTTTTTGTAAAAGCATCTGTACAGAAGAGAATTCACCGAAAATCTATCAATATTTTGGAGCCTGGATGTGGTAAGGGAGAATTTATTGAGGCGTTAAGTACATTTTTAAAATCTGATTTTCCTGAGATAGACTTTAATATCGTTGGCTTCGATGTTACGACTCGTCCGCAAATTACGTTGATCAATGCTGGGAAGGTTAACTTGATTAATGAGGATGATGTTTGGCCCTATGATGATGATTTTTTTGATATTGTTATTTCTAATCAAGTCCTAGAACATGTCAAAGTGCCGCACTTCTTTTTTAGTGAACTTGCGAGAGTGATGAATAATGGTGCAAGTGCCTTACATCTATTCCCAACTAAAGAAGTTCTGATTGAACCCCATTGCTTCCTGCCCATGATCCACTGGATTGACAATTGGGACTTTCGCAATAAGATGATCAAAATCCTTTCATGGATAGGCTTAGGTAAATACAGGGCAAGGAGCATTGATGGTCGTACGTTAGATGAGTGGTCAGCAATTGTGACAGATATGTTCACTCATTTTATCCATTACCTAGAGCTGAAAGACTATCTTCGAATGTCAGAACGCTTTGGTTTTAGAGCAAGTTTTCGTTTTACTCATGATGAATATATATATTTGATCTTAAATAAATTAAATTTAGCAGAGAATTTTACATTCGATTTAGATCGAGAGTATTCTTTTTTAAATGATCTATGCCTTTTGAACTTATATAAGCGATGGGGCGGAATTGCTCTTTATCAAGAAAAAACGAATGTCGCTTGATTGATCTAATTCTCAATTTATGACTATTTTACGGCAGAGGTGGGTTCAGCTTCTCTAATGGGTATAGAGGCGTCTATTCTTTTCGGTTTTATGCGATCGCGCAAGCTCTTGATCACAATG
>JBAUJD010000309.1:0-2050 GCA_049683515.1 Thermosynechococcaceae cyanobacterium
GTGGCCTCCCATCCCATCAAAGCGTCCTGTTGTAATTCTTGCAGTCGCCCCTGGTAAACCTCCTCTTGCCGCTCAAGCAGCTTTACGCCTGCGAGAATGACTTCAATCTCAGTTTGGTATTTACCACCCGCAAGTTGACGTTGTACTAGGTCTTCTAGTTCAGGAGGGAACACAATTTGCATGGCAGAAAGCGGCAAGAGCATTCACTTTCGTTGTAGGCGATCCCCTTAAGGGAGATCGTTCCCTTCCACGTTTGCCCCATTGCTTCTCTATACAGTGCCCTTTAATCTAAATCGACAATGTCATTTAAGTACTCCAATCCTCAATCCTCAACTCTGGCACTTGTTCAAAATCTCGACGATTGCGAGTTATTACTGTAGCGTTACGCGACAGAGCGATCTCTCTTCGACCGCAGCTCAATCACGAAGTTGGGGCGCAGGGGTGGAAAGCGTTCTTGCTTTTCAGGTCATAACCGTCATATCCAATACCCCAGGTGGTATCTATGCCAATATTCTAAGGGCTTACTGTTTGCCCCGTGATACCTGCCTGATTTTTGCCCTGCTTTGCTGTGCGATCGCATCTCGCAACCCTAGCAATCTCAGCAGAGTTAAGCAAAAATGTAGGCTGAAAGTTTCCCTCACTCCTATGTCCCAAAACGCTGAAGCTAAAGCAAACCTGACTGAAACAAAAACTCCAGACAACAGCCAAGACTGTGAACCCATTTTGTGCCCCCACTGTCGGCGGACTGCAACCAACGGCATCAAGTGCCAGGGCATCTGTGTCGCAGATAGTGACTACTGATACATAACGCGACGATTATGGTTCTGATACTAGAGCTAGCAAGTAAAATTTGAATTGCTCGTTGCGCGCTCTCGCGCTCTTGGCCTGTCTTAGTTTTGACCAGTAGACTCCTAGGGAATGATATGACCGATCCATCTAAGATTATCTACACGCTCACCGATGAAGCACCTGCCCTCGCCACTTACTCCCTGCTCCCGATTATTCAGGTGTTTACCAAAGCCGCCCATGTTGCGGTTGAAACGAGCGACATTTCATTAGCGGGACGGATCATTGCTAATTTCCCTGAAGGTCTTACTGAAGCCCAGCGACTGCCCGATACTCTAACGCAGTTGGGTGAACTGGCAAAGACGCCAGCGGCAAACATTATTAAGCTGCCCAATATCAGCGCCTCAGTGCCTCAGTTGATGGCTGCAATCAAAGAACTTCAGGGGCAAGGGTACGATATCCCTGACTATCCGGCAGAGTCTAAAAACGACCATGACGCATCGGTCAAGACTCGGTATGCCAAGGTGCTCGGCAGCGCCGTTAACCCCGTTTTGCGCGAGGGCAATTCAGATCGACGGGTAGCCGCTGCCGTTAAGCAAGATGCCCAAAAGAACCCCCATTCGGTCGGGGCATGGACGGCTGACTCAAGATCTCATGTGGTTCACATGGACACGGGTGACTTCTATGGTACAGAGCAATCGGTGGTCATTAAGCAAGCAGGCAATGTGAAGATTGAGCTAGTTGCTGAAGATGGCTCTACAACGATTTTAAAAGAAAAGACGGCTGTTTTAGAGGGTGAAGTGATTGATGCTGCCGTGATGAGCGTGAAGGCATTGCGGGCGTTTTATGAGCAACAGATTAAGGCCGCCAAAGAAGAAGACATTTTGCTGTCGCTTCATGTAAAGGCGACGATGATGAAGGTGTCTGATCCTATTTTGTTTGGGCACGCGGTCACGATTTACTACAAAGAGGTATTTGATAAATATGCGGATACCTTTGCCGAGCTGGGCGTAAACCCCAATAACGGTCTTGGTGATGTTGATGCAAAAATCCAGACGCTCTCTGACGAGTTGAGGGATGCGATCTCAACCGATCTAAAAGCCACCTACGATCATCGGCCCCAACTGGCGATGGTGAATTCAGATCAAGGCATTACCAACTTGCATGTTCCGAGCGACGTGATTATTGACGCTTCGATGGCGGCTTCGATTCGCACCTCTGGCAAAATGTGGGGACCAGACGGCAAGCCCCACGACACCAAAGC
>JBAUJD010000310.1:0-4145 GCA_049683515.1 Thermosynechococcaceae cyanobacterium
GGCGAGGGGAGCGAATCCTTTCTTGTTCCCTCTCCCTAAGGGAGAGGGCTAGGGTGAGGGGGGAGGCAACAGTCATGTTCAAGTTTTGTCAGACAACCAAGCAACGGCCACGTTTGTCGCCGATCTAAAGTTCCATCTTTGTTCGGTGTGCCAAAACGTTAAGATCACGATCATTCATCAGTGTAATAAGTCCAGTCAATTCTGAGGTGAAGGGTAGACCCCATGCGATCTTTGAGGCGTCTAGCTGGATATAGCCCCGCAGAGGTTCAGGTGATGGAATGGGTTCAGTTGGAGCCTCGTCTTGATCGGATTCCCCTGGCTAGCCTTACCCCTGTATTGGATCTTGGGCCGCTGGAAGTTTCAAGGATACGCGGAAGCCTATGCAGAGGTCTATCGTCAGCACGCCAAACAAGCTCAGGCGGTTTACCAGGAACTCACACAGCACGAAGTAGAGCCGTCAGCCCCTTGGGATTCCCTGCATCATCTGGCCCAATCCCTCACAGAAATTGCTTTTACAACAGACAACGCGATTCAACTGCTGTGCGATGGAGAGCAGACCTTTAGGGCAATGCTACAAGCTCTCGCCCAAGCCCAGCACTATATCTTTCTGCAAACCTATATTCTCAAAAATGATCAGATTGGACTGCAGTTTCAGCAAGCCTTGATCGAACGTGCCCAGCAGGGTGTGCATATTTATCCGCTCTACGATGCGATCGGTTCTCGTCGATTGCCAAAACACTATCTACAGCAATTGTGGAGTCATGGGATCCATGTTGCAGCCTTTCGCAGCACCCGAGGTTGACGGGCGCGGTTTCAAATCAACTTTCGCAACCACCGCAAAATTCTGATCATTGATGGTCGCACTGGCTTTGTGGGAGAACTCAATATTGGTGATGAATATCAGGGTAAATCTCTCCGCTTTGGTCCTTGGCGCGATACCCATATTCAACTTTGGGGGCCGTCGGTCCAGTGTCTACAACTGACGTTTTGCAAAGATTGGTACTGGACTCAAAACATTTTCCCAGGGGCTAAGTGGCAGGTGACACCACCGCCCCATGGCGAGAATCAAATCGCCCTTGTTTTCCCTACGGGGCCAGTGGAACCCATTGATGATTGCACCTACCTCTTTTGTCACTTAATTCACTCAGCCCAGCAGCGTCTATGGATCGCGAGTCCCTACTTTGTCCCTGATGAACCCGTCTTGACCGCCTTGAAAACCGCCGCTTTACGGGGCGTAGAGGTCCGGATTTTGCTGCCTGCCCAGGCCGATCATTTGCTGGTGTATCTCAGTTCATTCTCTTACTACAGCGAGATGCAAAAGGCGGGGATTACCCTTTATCGCTATCAGCCGGGGTTTATGCACCAGAAGGTGGTGTTGGTGGATGATGCGATCGCAGGTATCGGCACCGTCAATCTCGACAACCGTTCCTTTCGACTCAACTTTGAGATCATGGCCTTTGTCCACGATCTCGCTTTTATGAAGCAGGTGAAAGCCATGCTAACAAAGGATTTTGAACAGTCCTGCATCGTAGATTTTAAAAGCTATACACAGCGCTGGCTCGGATTTAAGTTAGCGGTGCATATAGCTCGACTGATGGCTCCCTTGCAATGATTCAACCCTGAAGACAATCCACCTCACAAGTTCCTCAAACTCTTGACCTACAACAACAGGTGGAGCGTTGAATTCCCCGTATTCATGGTTCTAGCTAGCTCATAGTGGTGTGAGGAGAACCAGAATATCAACGCTCCACCTTAATCAGAGATGGACCTGCGATGGCTGTTAAAACCCTGAGTATCGATGCTCAGCTCATCAGCGCCCGCGCTGAAGAGACCTTGCTAGAGGCAGCAGAGGCGGCTGGGATTCATATCCCCACCCTGTGCTATCTAGAGGGCGTTTTCACCGTTGGAGCCTGCCGCATCTGCCTAGTCGAAGTCGCTGGGAGTCCACAGCTTGTGCCCGCCTGCGTCACCCCTGTCGCCGAAGGCATGGTGGTTCAAACTAAGACAGAACGATTACAGAACTATCGGCGCATGATTGTGGAGTTGTTGTTTGCAGAAGGCAATCATGTCTGTTCAGTCTGTGTGTCTAATGGCAACTGCGAATTGCAGGATCTGGCCATTGAGACAGGCATCGATCACATTCGCTTTGACTATCAATACCCTGACCGCAGGGTCGATGTCTCTCACGCTCAATTTGGGCTAGACCCCAATCGCTGTATTCTTTGCACCCGCTGCGTTCGTGTTTGCGATGAACTTGAAGGCGCTCACACCTGGGACATGGCAGGGCGGGGTCGAACCTCTGAAGTAATTACCGATCTCCATCAGCCTTGGGGAGAAGCCTCAAGCTGCACCTCCTGCGGCAAGTGCGTCAATGCCTGCCCCACTGGAGCCATCTTCAATCGCGGGTCAACAGTTGGTGAAATGAAACACAATCGCGCTCAGCTTGAATTTTTATCTACTGCTCGGACGAAACGAGAATGGGTCAGTCAAGAATCATGACAAAACCAAAACTAGCAACCGTTTGGCTCGGAGGCTGTTCCGGCTGTCACATGTCCTTTTTAGACTTGGATGAGTGGCTGTTTGATCTCGCTCAACAGGTTGATCTGGTATTCAGTCCGTTTACAGATGCCAAGCAGTATCCCGAAGGGGTTGATATCGCATTGGTGGAAGGAGCGGTAGCGAATGAAGACAATCTAGAGATGATTCGGTTAGTACGCGATCGCACTCAGTACCTGATCTCCTTCGGTGACTGTGCCGTTACGGGCAACGTCACGGCTTTGCGAAATGTTCTGGGCACAGCAGAGCCTGTCCTACAGCGCTCTTACTTCGATATCGCCGATCTATACCCCCAAATCCCCATGGACCCTGACATTGTGCCGCCTTTGCTCGATCAGGTTCGACCGGTGCATACCGTTGTCCCCGTCGATCTCTATTTGCCCGGTTGTCCGCCCCCAGCCCCTCGTATTCGGTTTGTGTTAGAAGCCCTGCTTCGGGGAGAAATCCCGGAACTAGAGGGACGCGACCTGATCAAATTTGGTTAGGTCGGGCATCAACCGCTTTCAATTGACTGCAGTGATTTTTTGAGGAGAACGACCATGCTGAAAGCGAGAGACATCATGACCCAAGATGTTATTGTCATCTGGGATGCAGCCACAGCGGCCCAGGCGATCTCCCTCATGCAGCATCACAAGGTTCGTTCTTTAATTGTTGAACGGACCGATCAATCAAAAGCCTATGGCATGGTGACTGAGCGCGATATTGTCTATCGAGTCATGGCCTTGGGCAAAGATCCAAGCGAAGTGAATATTCAAGACCTCGTTCGTGAACCCTGTATCACCGCCCACCCCGATCTCACCCTTAAAGATGTTGCTCAGCTCTTTGCCGCAACCGGGATTCAACGCGCTCCGGTCATCCATGAAGAGAGACTGCTCGGAATTATTTCTGTCACTGACCTCGTAATGAAAATGGATATCGCTCAGCAACGCCAGAATGACCAGCTCTCGCAACAGATTGATGAGGCTTTGCAGCATTCTCGAATCATCTGTGGTGATCCGCAAACCCAGATTTCACAAGAATGTGCGGTTGTCTGGGATGTGGTTGAAGAGTACCAGTCTAAAGTTGATACCCAAAGGAATCTATCTCATTTGTCATAAACTTTTACTGTTGCTACGTCAGCTTAAGAGTGTGCTTTGTTTTCTGGCGGCTTTGTTGGTCGCTCCTTTTCTGTTCTGCTGGGTCTTATCCCCTCTGCAAACGCTACCGAAGATAAATTGATGATGAAAGTTGCTGACATCATGACAACGGATGTCGTAAAAATCAAGAATTCTGCCAGGGTCTCCGACGCCATTAAATTGATGCGACGGCAGGGAATCCACACCCTGATCGTAGATCGCACTCATCCCCAAGATGCCTACGGAATCGTCACGGCCTTCGACATTGTGGCAAAAGTTACTGCCTCTGGCCGCGACTCAAGGCGCGTTAGAGTTTACGAAATAATGACCAAGCCCTGTCTGGTCCTCAATCCAGAATTGGGAGTCGAGTATGCTGCTAAGTTACTGACTACAGCCGGTATTCACACCGCCCCCATTATTCAAGCTGATCTCCTCGGGATTCTCTCAGTCTCCGACATTCTTAAGCACGGGGAC
>JBAUJD010000311.1:0-3804 GCA_049683515.1 Thermosynechococcaceae cyanobacterium
ATCCAGCGATGCTAGAGGTGCAGAAATATGTAGATAATGCATCGATGTCGCTGGTCGCTGCCACACCTCAATCCTTGAAAAAAAGCTGGGCCGAGGTGAAGCGCAATACCAATCAGGCCATCAGCGCCTTTAGTCAGCATCGGATGGAGATTCTCAAGGAAATACCTGCTGACCATCGAGAGCGGGCGGCAGAACTAGCGGACACTATTGGTCAGGACTTGATGGCCTTGAAGAACGCTGCGGATCGGCAAGATGCAGAGGCGTTTACCGATATGAGCGTTCGTGTTGCGGTCTCAATGAACCAGCTTGAAGGGGCGCTGGTGAGCAGCGTTCCTTTTCAAGTGCCCCCAGCTTATCAGTCCCTTCCGCAGCTCAACGGTCGGGCCACTGTTGTACTAGAGACCACCCAAGGCCCGATGACGGTGGTGGTTGATGGCTACAGTGCGCCGGTCACTGCCGGGAATTTTGTTGATCTGGTGCAGCGCGGCTTCTATCGTGACTTGCCCTTTATCCGCGCTGAAGAATCCTACGTACTGCAAACGGGAGATCCCAAGGGTGCGATCGATGGCTTTATCGATCCCCAGACCCGCCAAGTCCGCACGATTCCTTTAGAAATTTTGGTCCAAGGGGATACGGAACCGATCTATGGTGACACCTTGGAAGAGCTGGGCCGATATCAAGCCAAACCCGTGCTCCCGTTCTCGGCCTACGGTACATTGGCGATGGCCCGTCCAGGGGATGATCCCAATGGGGGGTCTTCTCAGTTTTTCTTCTTGCTATTTGAGCCGGATTTAACCCCGGCAGGCTTAAATCTATTGGATGGTCGCTACTCGGTGTTTGGCTATACGATTGCGGGCCAAGAGGTGCTGGCGAAACTACAGCAGCAGGACAAAATTGTCTCAGCAAAGGTCATTCAGGGGCTGGAGAATTTGGTGCTTCCCTCATAGGGTGCAATCTGAGTATGGATCGGATGATTGAATTGTTGAGATCGTCCGCTAGCGCCCCAATTCTGCTGCCGCTGGTGAGATTCATATTTAGAGACATTAAACGCTTGTGTCTCGATGACTCTCACTTTTGCACTCGCCCCCTAAATCCCCCATTCTGGGGGACTTTCCCCGTTTTCTTGCACAAAGATTGAATCAGACTGAAGAAAACTAGATTTAAGATCTCTCGCTTCCTAATCCAGCCTAGATATAGAATCAAAGTCCCCCACTCGTGGGGGATTTAGGGGGCCGCTAGAGGTTCCGCTGTAGTGCGGAGTCAATCTTTCACCAGCAGTATAAATTCTGGGTGGGGTGAAATAGCATACGTTGTGAACACAGGGTAGAATGCAGTAATTTAGATCTTCTGCCCAAGCGACTTCATCGCGATGCTGGAACCCGCCCAAACCATTCTGATTCTTCAACAACAGCCAGATCCCCTCACCTTGATCGCAACGACCAACGGCAAGCTGGCCGCTCTCAACCAACACCGCTTTCTGTTTGCGATTCAGAACACACCGATGTTTGCCATTGAAGTAATGAGAAGCTATTCCAATCGCCTGCGACAGTTTAAAAGGTTGGTTTCTGATCAGAACGCCACAAAATCTTAGGGCTATCCCAACTGCCATCACGTCGCTTTAGCCGTCGGGCTAAAATCATCGAACAGGCTCTATAATTTCAATAGCAGAAATACTCAGTGAGATTTTGCAAAATCTCGCAAAAGCTCTTATAGATCACATCTGAGCGTTCACCTAGGACGATAGAATCAATTTCTCACAATATAAGCCTATTTTTAATCTCTTTTTACAAAAATCAAGTTCTTGCTCCGATGCCGCTGGTAATGCCCTTCGATTCTGATGCAGTTAGCCCCGACCTTCTCGTTAGAGCAAGCCCTTGATCGCACCCCCCTCACTCTTGCACCGGAGACACCCCTAGCCGAAGTGATTCGCCTGATGAGTCAGGTCTTTGTTCACTGTCATCTCCCGTCAGAAGAGGCCGACGCTGCGGCTCAGCCCTCTGAGATAGAGCCGCACACCAGTTGTGTGCTGGTGGTAAACCCACTCCAATTGGTCGGCATTTTGACCGAGCGAGATCTGGTCCGACTGATTGCCGAACATCGCTCGCTTGATGGGCTAACCGTGGCCCAGGTGATGTCTCAGCAGGTGATCACGCTGCAGGCAGAGGAAAACCTGGATGTTTTCTCGGCGTTAGACTTCATGCGTCGTCATCAGATTCGCCATTTACCTGTAGTGAATGAACAGGGACAGGTCTTAGGGCTGCTCACCCCCAAACGGCTGCGTCGTTTGCTAGAGCCAGGGGATTTCATGAAGTTTCGCCAGGTTCATGAAGCGATGAACACGTCGGTGATTCACACTGCGCCCACGGACTCGGTGCTGCAGGCTGTGCAGACGATGACCCAGCATCGGGTGAGCTGTGTGGTGATTGTTCAACCCGCTGATGACAAGGCGCAGCCCCTGCGCCCCATCGGGATTATGACGGAGCGAGATATTGTCCAGTTTCACCGGCTGGAGCTGAATCTAGAGCGCACTCAGGCTCAGGAAGTGATGAGTACACCGCTGTTTCTGGTGCGCCCCGAAGACTCGCTGTGGACCGTCCATCAGATGATGCAGCGCCATAAAGTGCTGCGGCTAGTGGTGACAGATGCCGAGGGGGATTTGCAGGGCATCGTTACGCAGAGTAATCTGCTGCCAGTGGATCCAGCCGAGATGTATGAGGTCGTAAATCTGCTCCAGCATCAGGTCTCAGCGCTAGAGCATCAGAACCGGGCGCTGCTGCAGCGGCGCAATGATGATTTAGAGCAAATAGTGCAAGAGCGAACGGTGAGACTGCAGCGCCGGGAGCAAATGCTGCGAAATCTAGCCTTGGGGGTCGCCACAGAACAGGGAGAGGACTTTTTGCGATCGCTCACACTCCATCTGGCCGCAGCACTGCAAGTGGACCATGTCCACATCGGCACACTGCGGGGCGGTAGCATTCAGACCCTCGCAGTTTATGGAAACGGGCAGATTCAACCCAATTTTGAATACAGCCTCGTGGGGACGCCCTGTGAAGCTGTCGTCACCCAGCAATCATGCATTCACTGCAGCAATGTCCAGGATTTATTCCCCCACGACCCTATGCTGCGGGACAAGCAGATTGAGGCGTACTTTGGCACCCCCCTGCACAATGCCACCGGCCAGGTTGTGGGAATACTGGTGGCGCTCAGCCGTCAGATCCAGCAAGACCCAGACTTCATGGAAGAGGTGCTCACGATTTTTGCGGCGCGGGCCAGTGCCGAGTTAGAGCGCCAGCAGGCAAAAGCCACTCAACAGGCCAGCCAACAGCGACTCAATAGCATTCTCGATTCCCTGGAAGATGTGATCTGGTCGGTAACGGCAGACTCCTTTGAATTGCTGTATCTTAGCCCTGCGGCTGAGCATATCTATGGCCGTCCCAGCGCTGATTTTTATGCCAACCCAGACCTTTGGCTACAGATCATTCATCCTGAAGATCAACATCAGGTCAAGGCTTGGAACGAAGTGCTATTAGAGACGGGCCACAACGAATGTGAATATCGGATTGTCCGCCCCGATGACTCGATTCGCTGGATATTGGGCCGCGCCAAGGTCATCTATGATGCAGACGGTGGGGCCGTTCGGATTGATGGGATAGCCTCTGATATTACAAATCGCAAGCAAGCCGAAGACCAAATCCAGGAGCAAGCGACCTTACTCGATATCGCGGCAGACGCCATTATTGTCCGCGATCTAGACGGCACCCTTACGTTCTGGAATTACGGTGCAGCAATGATGTACGGCTGGCG
>JBAUJD010000312.1:0-1666 GCA_049683515.1 Thermosynechococcaceae cyanobacterium
AACGAAGCGTCCGCCTTCAGAGAGCTGCACGTCTAGATAGAGCATGGGTGAGAATGTTTTGACGGGGGAGGTGCGATCGCAACTCTCCCCCGCAATCAGCTTCACTATCGCACCGTCGGCTTGCCACTGGGGCAGCTCCTCGGCTGGGTAATGATGAAAGGTAGGCTCAGTTTCTTCAAACTCTTCAGGCAGCGCCACCCAGGTTTGAATGGCATGCAGGATCGTGGTTTGATCGCGGGTGTCGTTAGGCGATCGCTCTGAATGTGCAATCCCACTCCCGGCGGTCATCCAGTTGACGGCTCCAGGATGAATTTCCTGGATAGTCCCAAGGCTATCACGGTGCATTAGGGCACCTTCAAACAGATAGGTGACTGTCGCCAGATTGATGTGGGGATGGGGGCGAACATCAACGCCTTTACCCGGTAGAAACGTTGCTGGACCGAGATGATCGAAGAAGATGAAAGGACCAACGAGAGTACGATCCTGGTGGGGTAGACTCCGCCGTGCTTGGAAGCCTCTTAGATCTTTGATATGAGGCTCAATAAGCTGATGGATGGGGCTAGACATAGGTGCTGGATGAGGTGGATTCTAAGAGTCTAATTTATGTCGCAGACTCTAGCAGACCACCCTGACGGCGGAATCGCCCGATCGCATCTTGAGTAAAACCCTTAAGCCCTTCAAGCTTCTGCTGGGCCGCAAACACTCTTTCCATTGTCTTTTTCAGCTTCTCAGGTTGCCAATTGCTCTCCGGCGAGACCAGATCCAGCGCGTTTAGCTCCTGGAAATGCTCTGTTAGACTAAGACCCGCTACATGGGTTAAATGGGCGGCACTGACGCCTTGCAGTAACCCCCCAGCGACAAAGGTAAAGGCATGGCCCTTGAGCAAAGCACTTAATGCCTGGGTTGAAATTTCCACTAGGCCTAGCTTCAGCATGGCGCTTGCCATTGTACTGGCTATAGCCTGGGCCTGATTCACCGAAAATTTAAGTCGATAAAGACTACCTAAATCCATCACCATCTTGCCGGAGATGGCGGCAGTGGCTAACAGATCCAGCGTGGGGACAGGGTTAGCAAAGGCAGTGGCTCCGGTAATCCACTGGTAGCGCTCAATAATCGGCTGCGCTAACTCTTGACGGGTCTGGTTGAGCTGAACTTGAATCTCAGACTGTAGGCTTAGAGTCTGCTGATAGGTTTGCTGCAGAATGAGCTGTTCGGTGTCTTCCGCGATCATTCGAGTCAGTCGCTGCTGGAGAGCCGAGATATCGGGTTCAGGGGTTTCTAAGATCTCGTGATAAGTGCCGTCTTCTTGGTAGCGGCGGACCTTGATGGGGTTGGGTTGGGATGCGATCGCAACCACTCCCACCACAGAATCTTCTCCCTGCAACTGCTGCTTGATCTTCTTCTGCAAAACTGTTCGCTGGGCAGGCAAATATTGATCCTGTTTATTGAACAACACCAACATCTGCTTTTGGTATGTATTGAGAGCCTGCAAACACCGGAACTCTGATTGCGTCAAATCTCCCTGAGTCACAAACAGCACCACATCTGCCGTCGAGAGGGGGTGCGGAAGCCGCTTGAATGTTTCCAACGTTTCTAGCGCATTGGCAGGGGTCACCGCCTCTGTTAACAACTCGCCGCTTTCGCTAAGGTCACAGTTGAACTGCCC
>JBAUJD010000313.1:0-2330 GCA_049683515.1 Thermosynechococcaceae cyanobacterium
GAATAGGAGGTCAAACAAATAGTTTTCAGTGGCGGTTAACACAATGGTATGGTTTATTGAGCGAATGGCAAAAATTTCCGTGGCTGGGATATGGGTTGGATACAACGATACATTTAAGTAAATTCAATAATATTGCACATAACGACTACATCCGTGCATTAGTTGAAACAGGGGTTGTGGGGCTAGTTACGTTCCTAACTTTTATAATTGCTCAGTTCATTCGTCTTTCTGAATTAATTATAAATTTACCAAAGAACTCGGAACAGCGTAGATTTTGTATTGTTCTATTAGGGCTTTTGATAGTTTCAACATTGGGCATGCTAACTGATAATGTATGGCGAAATACAGCAACCTACACATATTGGTGGGCTTTGTTTGCGATCGCAGGTTGGCAGTGGGATGAAAACCCAACCAAGGAAATCAATTCGACAAATACTATCCCAAAAATTGAAATAGAATCACCCAACCTCGGCAGATTATAGGAGAGTACAACTAAAGAAAGTAATCGCAATTCTACATTAAGTAACAAGAACATCATCTTATCTTCAGCTAAGTTAAAAACTATGGATTCAAAACAACGTGATAAAAAAAACAAATTTTGCATAATCACAACCCAAAGAAGTGGTTCAACCTGGTTTCAAGATCTCCTGAGTTGTCACCCCAAGATTAAAGTGTTTGGAGAATTATTTCTCTGGAGGCAGGAGTGGGAAAGAAAGAAAACACAACCTGGAACGTGCAAAACGTTGTGGGAAAAAGACAACTTGTTACCACATCCAAGTTACTACAGATTTGCAAACTCCAATTTCGGCTCCCGACCTCAGATTATTTTTAAATATTTAGATCAACTCCATACTTATCCTGAGAGTCATCAGGCTTTGGGCTTCAAGCTAATGTATAACCAACTACTCCCCCGGCCTGAAATTCTCTTTAAACTTATTAAAGATGAATACAAAATCATTCATTTAGTCCGGGGAAATTACCTAGACATTCTAATTTCAAAAGCCAGTCTCCAACAAAACAATGCAGTTCACTTAAAGGGCAAGCAGGAATCGAATACCTCAGAAGTATCTTTAAATTCCTCGAACTTACTTAGAGATCTTAGAATTCGAGAGTCCATAGCTACATTTATGAAGACTATCCTTCATTTATTACCCAATCAAGTTCTTGAAATAAACTATGAATCAATATGCACTGACAAAGACTTAGCAATACAGTCGGTGATCGACTTCCTTGAAGTTCCGAAATTAGACATTACCTACAAAAGTGAGTTCCAGAAAGTCAATCACGGAGCCTACAGGCAAAAAATATCAAACTATGAAGAAGTGATTGAAGTATTAAAGGGATCAAAGTTTGGGAATTTATTGCATTAACTCAAGAAGCCACGAGAAACTGGTAAGAATTTATCGATCAATAAGAAATATAAGATTATGCCCAAAGTATCTATAATTATTCCAGCCTATAACGTAATGTGCTATCTGCCTTCTACAGTAGATAGCGTTCTTGATCAGACATTCAAGGACTTTGAACTGATAATCGTTAATGATGGTAGTTCTGACAATATTGTCCCATGGTCTTCAAATCTCAAAGATCTAAGAGTAAAATTTATTTCTCAAGAAAATAAAGGAGCACAAATTGCTAGAAATGTAGGGCTAGAAAATGCTACAGGTGATTATATTGCTTTACTAGATGCTGATGATCTATGGGAACCCACTAAACTTGAAAAGCAGGTGTCATATCTAGATAAACATCCTGATATTGGAGTGGTCTATACATGGACTGGGTTGATTGACGAACAAGGCAGTTCTCTTGGAAGAATTGTGGCTTCCCAAGCACACGGAAATGTCTGGGAAAAAATTGTAGTTCGAGATGACATATTATGTAGCAGCAGCGTCGCGCTGATTCGCGCTGAATGCTTTGAAACAGTAGGCTACTTTGATCCAGATTTAGAAGGATTCCAAGACTGGGATATGGGAATTCGTCTTGCGTTCAAGTATCAATTTGGTGTAATCAAAGAAATTCTTACTTTCTATCGTCATAGAAGTAACAGTATGTCTAGAAGTCGTTCCATAGAAGGAACAAGGGAAACCTCTATGGAGGTGATAGAAAAATCATTTAAATCGGCTCCTGCCAACTATCAGTATCTAAAGCGAAAGAGTTACAGTTATGTATATCTTTCTCAGAGCTGGATGCAAATTGATCAAGGCAATGCAAAGGAAGCGCTAAAGTGTCTTCACAAAGCACTCTTATACCATTTTCTTGTTTTATTCTCAGAGTACTGTGGCCGTTTGATCATGGCGATCTCAATGATTTCTATATTTGGACCTAGTGGC
>JBAUJD010000314.1:0-2845 GCA_049683515.1 Thermosynechococcaceae cyanobacterium
GTACAGGTGTTGCGAGAGGTGGCGCGCAGAGTCGATGAGATGGCTGACGGTAGGGCGCAAAGTAATGTGGCAGCAGCCAGCGCGATTTTAGCTGGGTTATTATTGGACAAAGAGATCATCACTCAAGTATTGCGGAGAGACATCATGCGGGAGTCTGTGATTTATCAGGAAATTGAAGCTGAAGCTGAGGCCAGAGGTGAAGCCAGAGGTGAGGCCAGAGGTGAGGCCAGAGGTGAGGCCAGAGGCAAGGCTGAAGGGGAACTGAGTTTGATTCTGCGTCAACTCACTCGTCGATTTGCTTCGATTGATGCTTCCACTGAGGCTCAACTTCGACAAATTTCTTTAACCCAGCTTGAAGAATTGGGGGAAGCGTTATTGGACTTCTCTAGTCTTTCTGACCTTGAGGGCTGGCTGGAGATGCATTTGTAGCCCAGTTATCTCTTCTGGCATAAATACAAATGAAACAAATCATCTGTTCAGGCTTCCTCATCTATTACAGCGCTGCGATCGAGTAGCAATAAATTCCTAAGCTGATCGGTATCAAGTTCTGTAAGCCAGTTCTCTCCCGCGCCCACAACCTGTTCTGCCAAAGCCTTTTTGCTTTCAATCTGCTCATGAATGCGCTCTTCTAAGGTGCCGTTACAGACAAACTTGTGGACCTGAACATTGCGGGTTTGCCCAATACGGAACACTCGGTCAGTAGCCTGATTCTCCACCGCAGGGTTCCACCAGCGGTCAAAGTGAAAGACGTGATTGGCCCGCGTCAGGTTCAGCCCCACGCCCCCCGCCTTCAGGGACAAAATAAAGATCCTTGGCCCCTGGGGATCGTGCTGGAAGCGGTCGATCATCTCTTCCCGTTTTTTCTTACTGGTGCCGCCATAGAGCAGTAGCGTTTCCTTGCCGGTTTTGCGCTGCAGGTGCTGCTGTAAAAGCTTTCCCCATTCAGCAAACTGGGTGAAGATCAAGGCGCGATCGCCTTCATCTAAAACTTCTTCCAGCATTTCTTCTAGGCGATGAAGCTTCCCAGAGCGATGATCTTCGAGACTATCTGCTTTCAAAAACTGGGCGGGATGGTTGCAAATTTGCTTCAGCTTCACCAACGTACTCAAAATCAAGCCGTGCCGCTGAATACCCTCGGCAGCTTCCACTGCGTTTAAAGAATCCTGCACAACTTTTTCGTAGAGATCTGCTTGCCCTGGGGTGAGGCTGCAGAACACAATCATTTCCTGCTTATCGGGGAGGTCTTGAATGATGTCGCGATCGCTCTTTGTCCTTCTCAAAATAAACGGCTGCACCAAAGAACGAAGGGTCTGCAGTGACGCAGTATCCCCATACTTTTCAATGGGGGTGGCAAACCGGCGTTTAAAGAAGGGCTTTGGCCCTAAGTAGCCAGGATTGAGAAAATCTAGAATCGACCACAGTTCTGTTAGTCGATTTTCTACCGGAGTCCCCGTTAGCGCAATGCGGCAATGGGCCTGTAGTTCTCGCACCGCTTTAGACTGACGCGCTTCAGAGTTTTTGATATTTTGCGCTTCATCGAGGACAATCCCCCACCAGTTCACTTTTTTCAGGGTTTTCTCATCGCGATAAATGAGCGGATAGCTAGTGATTACCAGATCATGCTTTTTCACGGTTCGGGCAAAGGTCGAACCCTGATCGCGATCGCTGCCGTGGTGAACCATCGCCTTAATCGAAGGACCAAACTTTTTCACCTCCCGCTCCCAGTTGCCCAAAACAGAGGTGGGGCAAATTAAAAGCGTTGGACCATTGAGGCGATCTTTTTCTTTGAGGGACAGCATGAAGGCAATAAACTGGATGGTCTTGCCCAATCCCATGTCATCGGCGAGACAGGCTCCTAGTCCCCACTGCTCTAGAAATTCTAGCCAGCCCACGCCACGGGCCTGATAGGGACGCAGTTCCCCTTTAAATGTCTTGGGGGTTTCTGCGGCTTCTAGGGTTTGGTTGCCGCTGAGGGTATTGAGCAAAGCCTGCAATGGGCCAGAGGATTCAAAGTTAACAACGGGCAGTTTTTCTAAGGTCAGCGTGTCGCCCGTGCTAATGCGAAGGGCATCCTGCAGCGAGAGGCCAGTTTGGTCTTGGCGAGAGTCAAAGAAGGCTTGGGCGGCTCGGATATCTTGCGATCGCAACTCCACCCATTCCCCATTAATCTCGACTAGGGGTGAGTCTTGGGCCACGAGGCGATCAAAATCAGCTTTAGAGAGGGTTTGTCCACCGATGGCTAGCTCCCACCCAAACTTGAGCAAACTTTCTAACCCGATGGGGCCACCCCGACTCGGATCTTGAGCCTGGGCCTGTACCTGCAGCCCCAAGCGATTGGCGAGTCCATCTCTGTTCGCTAAGCTTGGGGGCAAAATCACGCCGAACCCACTGTCTTCGAGTCGCCACACCGCAGCCTTAATGAAATCATAGGCCTGGGCCGGCGTCAGGGGCTGCTCTGTGGGGCGAGCGGTCTGGAGGCTTTCTTCTAAAATCGGATACACCCGTGAAGCTAACCCCAAGCCCACCAACAGCGTTTCCTGCGGACGCTCAATGATGCGGCCCAGGTAATCAAGCTGCTCCGTGGCGGTATTCCAAATCACCTCAGCTCCCACCAGCAGGGAAGAGTCGTCAATGGCCTGCAGCCAAAATTCGAGCACCCAATCCCGACCACCGGCCCGGGGCGTTCGCAGGTGAAAGCAGGGGCGAAAGTCCTGCTCTAAACTTTGCTGAAGGGGAGCCGTCCAGGTTTCAATAGCCGCAGCAAGGCGATCTCCCCCTTCTTTAGAAATGGGCGCTGCGTCTGGTCCCAGAGATTTCAGCCACTGCAGCAAGAGGGGATCAAGAC
>JBAUJD010000315.1:0-3154 GCA_049683515.1 Thermosynechococcaceae cyanobacterium
GTTCAGGCTGTGGCTAGAGTATTTTGGCAAGAAATACGGTAAGGCCACGGTTGCGGTACCGCCAGCGTATACGTCTCAGGAATGTTCTGATTGTGGAGCCATTGTGAAGAAGTCTCTGAGTACTCGCACTCATGTTTGTGAGTGTGGCTGTGTGCTTAATCGGGACCACAATGCCGCAATCAACATCTTGAGGAGAGGGATATCTACCGTAGGGCATACGGGAAGCTGGCTATTGAGTAGCCTAAACGCTTCTGGAGATGAGGCCGCTACTGGGTTGAACGCAAGTTTTGCTCAGCAAGCCACGTCGTAGAAGGAAGAATCCCACGCGCTTTAGCCATGGGAGTGTCAAGAATGAGCCGTCTTGTGGTGGGTGCGACTGAGCGATCGCTCAACAACGGCTCCGTTTATACTTAAGGCTGACTGCCTACCCCTTCCGAGGTATTGATCACTAGCACCATAGTCTCTTAGCCAGGAGCGATCGCTATCATGACGACTGCCATCCAACCAACCGAAACCATCACGCCACTCCCAACGCCTGTAAGCTTCGAGCAGTTCATCGACTGGTATCCTGAAAACTCGCCATACCGCTACGAACTTCATCGCGGAGCGATTATTCAAATGCCAAAGCCCAGAGGAAAACACTCAGAACTCGCTGGAGATATTGCAAAGCGCTTAAATTATGCAATTGATGCATCGGCGCTACCTTACTTCATCCCTCGCGAATGCGTTGTAAAAGTTAGCAGCGATACTGGCTACGAGCCAGACGCGATTATTCTTGATCGGGCTGCGATCTCCGCAGAACCACTATGGGAAAAGGCCTCCACAATTCAAAACGGCGACTCCGTGAAGCTGATTGTGGAAGTGGTCTCTAGCAACTGGCAAGATGACTACGAGCTAAAGCTAGCGGCCTACGAATCGATGAAGATTCCCGAATATTGGATCGTCGATTATGCCGGACTCGGCGGCGTCCGCCATCTTGGCAAACCCAAGCAGCCCACATTGACGATTTGTACGCTCATTGATGACGAGTACGAAGTGTCTCGCATTCGCCAACAGGATCCAATCAGATCGCCGCTATTGCCTGAACTGGCACTCACCGCCGAACAGCTTTTAGGAAAGAATTAGAGCAGTCGTCATCGAGCTGATTTGAGATCGCTGCCTCTCGAAGAAATTAAACAGCAGTAGTTGCTAAACGCCTGATTCAGTATTGGGTGAGGCTTGTTAATGTTAAGCAACCTTCTTCAATAATGGTTGAGCCAAGCCTCTGCATCTGCGATCGCATCCAACCCTACTCGACATAGCTCATCAGTAATCGAATCATGCCTGAGATCGCAGACAACGAGGCCGTTTCCGTTGCAGTATGGTACTCCGTCGTCGGAATCTGCAGCGTCGTCCCACTAATCGCCCCCTCCGTTGCCGTCACCACCCGCCCTAGCTCTGTCCGACCGAGGGGATAGGGTTTCTCCCGTGTCTCATTTTGAGCCGCAATATATTCATCTTTAAACCCATAGGACAGCCTCAGCTCTTCACAGCGCGTCACCAACTCTTGGGTCATGGAGGGGCAGAATAGACCATTGGCATCTTTATGCCGGAGCGTAATTTGCTGAGCATCAGCATCTTCACGGGTGGCATAGGGGCTAGTGTCGAGGATCACCAATCTCTGAGTGGTCAGGCGTTGTCGTTGAAACCAAGACAACGTGTAGCGCCAGCTTCGTCCAGACTCCTCTTGAGCCGTAAACAGTCCTGTCCCTTGAAAGCCTTGCCGGAACAGGTAGATGAGCAGGGCAGCACTGACCACATTATCCAGTTGGGCCGAGATTAGTCCATCGGCAATCTGGAGCCGATCTAAAAAGGCCACCGGGGTGCCGGGTTGCAGAAAATCTAGCCCGTTCAACTCAAAAATCAGATTGTTTCGTTCTGGGCAAATATAGGAGCGCGTAATTTCGCCTTGCCCCAGATAGGTGCCGGTATAGGGAAAATGAGCCTGAACGCGCTGTCCTTGAAAGCGATCTTCAATGGTGTGGAGCATATGCTCAGACACCGAATCTCCCATCACCTCTCCCTGGTTGCCGGCAATGAATGCGGCATACTGAAACTCGTTGGGGCCGGTGCAAAGGAGGCCGTGGCGATCGATATGGGCAGACAAGAACAACTCGTGGGGGCGGCTCCCTTGGGCGACCAATACACCGTGGTATTGCTGCACCTCAACCCCAACTTCTTCTAATTCGCGCCGCAAGACCCGGAAGAAAGAGTCTTCGTTACCCACCACAGACGGTTCTCGAATCAGCGGTTTCAGGATGTCTAAAAACTTGCTCAGCTCAGGGTAAGCATGACCTGCAGCCACAACTGGACTCGCGATATCCGCTCGACCTAACAAATTTAGAGACCCCATAGCAAAGCTCCTGGTATATTCAAAATGATTTGATGCTGGGGGCAAGGCAGTGTCTGGCTTTTAAGGCATCACACCGACGGTGCCCTAGGGATGACGTTGTGAATGGGTGCGAGTAAAGCTGAAATTTCATCCGTAGATAATACAGCCTCTAGAGTGTGCTTTGTGTTGCGTTTTACACCACTGGCGTCCTCGTCGAGATTTATGGATGAATGGCACTGAATCTAAAAGATGGTGAGCGGTGCTCACCCCAGGGGAGAGGGAGCAAGAAAAGATTTGCTTCTCTCGCCCTCTGGCAGAGGCGTTGGGGGTGCGGGGCATAAACTATTGGCAGTCAATCAGGGCTGGAACCAGCGACAGGTTTAATATCTAAAGAGACTCAGCAACTGTCAAGACGGATTGACTCACCTAAAATGTGGCAATTATTAGCCCCAGAGCTACGACAGGCAAAGTTCATCGATTCTGAGAATCAGAAGCGCTGGATCACGCAGCTTTGGGTGGGTGAGATTCAGCTTATTAATGCTCTTGAGTTTGTCAATTGGGGCGATCGCAATCTGCAGTTTCAGGTTTGCCAGTGCGGCATTGTGGGCTGTCAACCTGAAGGATGGGTTTCGATCCGAAAGACTAGCGCACTAGTGATCATTCTCCCGGCTTTCAATCAGATTCAAGAGGCCGACAGAGGCTTTGAAGAAGAGTATCTCCCCCCTGCCTATCTCTGGGAGAAAGGCGCGATTTTTATTGAGCAGTGCGTTTATGAAGAAGACT
>JBAUJD010000316.1:0-3210 GCA_049683515.1 Thermosynechococcaceae cyanobacterium
ATGAGGGGTTGATACCCTTGACTGGCACCATATCGACAGACTACTTCACTATAATCAGCACTGGCGAGCAGTTGTTCGGTGCAGTCTCGCCACAGTTGGGCCACAGGTTCAAGAATGACGGGATTGCCTGCACTTAAATTAATAAAAGCCTGCTCTTGATTGGTTCTTAGCGTGTCAATAATGTCTTTCATAATGGCTCGGACCCCTGTCAGTTGAGACATTTGGGTGCCGAATTGAGTCAGCGCAGGATTCATGGGCAATGAACTGTTACAACGGTAAAAATACGGAAACTTGTTAGCCTTTCGGATGGGTCGCTCTCTCAAAGTACTCCACAGCAAGGGTAGAGCCGTGATCAAGAAACGGGTTGATCCCGAAATCATCTGGACACATACCATATTTTGAAGCTTTTTAGCGTTAAAAAGCTTGCTGAATGGAGGGTTTCTTGATACAACGTACTGGTAATTAAATAAATAAGATAGGCACTTGCACGTGACATACGCTCATCAGCAGTCCGGCACGGTTTTAGAAACGCCCCGGGTTACGATCGACGCCTCCCAGGCACCCATTTTGGCATCAGCCCGTGCGGTTTATCATACTTTCCGAAAAACTCACCTTGAGTTTGAAGCTCCCCTGGGTGTTGCCGTTGACCGCAATACCTTTCGAGGTCAACTCATCTTTGCCACGCAACCTATTTTGTTGCCCCATGAATGTTTTGTGACTCTAGAGCAGCTTCAGGCTCAGGAGCCTGAAGCCGATGAGTAAAGTAGATCCCAAAGCCTGAACAATGAATAGCGCTGTTAGACGGATGGCTCTTTTGAGCCGGCGAGTCCTACTTGGCTTTACGCAGTCCCTCATTTCTCGTTCTCTCAGCCCTTGGGGGTCTAACCCCTTAAGATCGCGAGTAGTTTCTAAAATTGAGGGTTGTCAATTGACTGTCAAATGGTTGAGCTGGATGATGATTGCCTGTCTGTTTCTCTGCGGCTGCAGCCTGCCACAGGTAACGGCGGAGTCAAGGATTTTTCTAGATCTAGATCTGGAGTTTATGAGTGACTATAAGCTCCCTCAAACCACGGTTGACGGCACTGTGATGGGTGGCTTTTCAGGGATAGCCTATGACCGCCAACGCGATCGCATCTACGCCCTTAGCGATGATCGCAAAAAACCCCGCTTTTACACCCTGGCCCTCAACATTAATGCAGCCGATCAGCTAGAGGAAGTCACTATAGAGGATGTCATCCTCTTCAAGGATGAACAAGGGCAACCCATTGCCCCCAAAGTGCTTGATCCCGAAGGCATTGCCCTCACGCCCCAAGGCCAGCTCTGGGTTTCTAGTGAAGGGGTGCAGCCGCAAAGTCCGCCCAGTGTGGCTGCCTGTGCCTTAAATACAGGCACCTGGCAAGAACAGCTCAAACTCCCTAACTACTTTTCACCGGCCCTAGAAGCTGATGCTTCACCCCAAGGGATTTCTGATAATCGTGGGTTTGAAGCCTTAACCTTGAGTCCAGAGGGAGATCGCATCTTCACCGCCACGGAACTGCCTCTGATCCAAGACTTTGACCCTGATGCTTCTGATCCAGAGCGCTACAGCCGCCTGCTGCATTATTTAGTGAGAGATGTACGGCCCCTATTGATCTCTGAATATCTCTATCCGCTCGCGCCACCGACGTTGGGACTCAATGGTCTAACCGAGCTACTATCCATTGATAACGGCGGTCATTTTTTGGCCCTAGAGCGCTCTTTTAGTCCTTTGTCAGGATTCAATGCTCAGCTTTTTCAAATTGCCACTGCAGGAGCCACTGACACATCTAGCTTAGAGCGATTAGAAACGCCGTTGCAGGGCGTCAATCCTATTCTCAAGAAGCCACTGCTGAATCTTAGAGATCTCGATTTGACCCTTGGTAATTTAGAAGGGATGACCCTTGGCCCCATGCTATCAGACGGTAGCCGGAGTCTCTTGCTCGTCAGCGATAATGGCTTTGATGCAGGGCAGCCGACCCAGTTTTTGCTGTTTAGACTCCGATAAATCTTGGGTAGAGACGGCCTCTATGACTGAGACCGAACGGGCTAAAAAATAAAATTAAGGTTCAGTGACCAGTTTTTCCCCTCCCGTATGATCTCGATTTTCTGAATAAATTCTCTGAAATAGAAGCGACGCTCAGATTCTGATAGGTCAAACCAGAACTGTTGAATGGAAACCGTTTTAGCGATTTCTCTAAGATTCGTGGGAGGAAGCTGGGCGAGGCGATTACTGAGGGCCGAGATTTCGGTTTTGAGGGTATAGGTCCGTAACTCAGCAGTGGTCTGATCTAAAATATCTGCCTTGATGAGGCCGGGGATCTGAGCGAGAACCTGTTGCTTGGCAAGAATTTGAGTTTCAGCATTCTGCTTAAGCTGAGTCATGAACGGAAGATCGACGCCCTCAACGGCCTTCGGTAAATTCGTGCAGATTTGCGCGATGGTTTGGTCGAGGACTGATTGATATGCGATCGCAACACATTTTTTCTTCAACGGACAAGCAATGGGTCTTAGATACAGATATTCCTTTTTTTGATACCGAGCTGTCACCCGCGACACAGTCATAGAAGACTGGCAATTGGCACAGCTCACGATACCGGCTAGCGATCGCGGCGCACTGGCTGACCGTGGGGGCAATCGTCGATTTCTGCGCAGCAGCCGATCCACCTGAGCGGCTTCTTCTCTGGGTAACAGAGCTGGGTGGGTATCTGGGATGATGTCTTGTTTTTGATAGAGCAAGTCGCCGCGATAAACCGGGCTAGTCAGCCAGCGCTGGCCGGTGGAAACCGAAATCTTTTTGCTGTGTCGCTTGGCAAGGTGACGCACTGCGCCCCGTAATGAACCGTAGAGCAAGAAATGATTGAAAAAGTCGCGGACGATGGGAGCAACGGTGCGATCGATGACGTAGCGTTCTTTCCCGCGTTTGTAGCCGTAGGGGGCACACCCCGGTGGTGGCTTCTCCTTGAGGCGATTTTGAGCATGGCCGTGACGGATTTTGCGGCTGCGCTGCTGTTCTTGAACCGCTTCTAGGAGGGCAAAGAGCTGCAGAGAGCTGGGGAGTTCAGCCACCATTCCTGCGGTGGGAGACTGGTAGTTTTGCTCAATGGCGATCACTTTGATGCCTTTGGCTTCTAGAGCTGTGAGCTGTTCCATCACGGTAGAGAGGGAATCGCCTAGTTCTTCGAGGCGTCGGAA
>JBAUJD010000317.1:0-2009 GCA_049683515.1 Thermosynechococcaceae cyanobacterium
CCTCGTGGGGGGCTGCTCGGATGGCTCCTGGTCTGGGTTCGGATCCTAGGGGCGGATAGTGAATGAAGCGCAACAGCGTTTCAGGGCTGTCGCGAATCATATCGCTGAGGGGCTGGGTAAAGGTGACCGGCGCAAACGGCTCCACCCAGCTCAGGAGTTCAGCGGCCAGGTGACTAAGCTGCCGGAAGAGATCCCAAGTGCTAGAGCTGATCCCTGCGGGAAGTGTCGTGGTGGGGTACAGATGAAAGAATTCTTTGAGGTCAGGAACGGCATGCCCCTTGGCCTGTTCGAGCTGAAATGGGAAGTAGCCGGACTGTATAGCAGGGTCAAAGGTGTAGCTGTGCTTGGATTCTGAGGTGAAGAACACGGCCCATTCTTCATACACGGTTTGAACCAGTGCATCAGTAATGGGCGAGCCTGCTAAAACGGCAAAGCCGGTTTCGTGAAGGCAGTCAGAAAAGGCTTCCGGGGTTTGTGAATCGTGGTAGTTAAGGGGCTTTAGCATAGGCCAGTGATTGACAAACAGGGAGTAAATCTTCGACTAATACATCCTGCCATGCAGGCCAATGCTCCTGAATCTGATGCTGGGCGGTTTGGGCTATTTGCGATCGCATTTCTCCATCTTCATAAAGCTGGGCAATGGCATCGGCCCACTGCTGAGGGTCATCGGTTTCTAGGATCATCCCATCTTTTCCAGAGACTTGGGTCGATTGGGATGCACCTCCTTGGGCCGAGGTGATCACGGGCAGGCCGGATGATTTGGCCTCTAGCACCACATTGCAGTTCCCTTCGGTCTGAGACGGAAACACAAAGAGATCGGCACTGGCAAAAATGGCCCCCAGCTTGTCCTGTTCAATTACACCAGGAAGGGTCACCCGCCCCTGCAGCACGTGCTGAATATCTGAAGACCGATGACCGCGTCCCACAGCAAGTAAATGGAGCGGTAGCCCTTGATCGATCAGAATTTTGCTGCTTTGAGCACAGGTCATGACGCTCTTACAATCGTCTAGACGACCCACATAGAGCAGCAAAAAACAATCAGCGGGAATACCGTAGTTTTCGTAGAGAGCAGTGCGATCGCACCGGGTCGGATTAAACAATTCTCGATCGATACCTCTACGCAGATGGGAGATTCTTGCCTTAGGCATCACCGAAGTCACCTCAGAATCCTCTGGTTGAGCCGTCAGGACATGATCGCAAGTTTGCCAATAGCGCTGTTGCTGAGCCACCATTCTCCGGCGATAGCGATGGGGGAGCTGCAGGCGATCAATAAGGTATTGGCTCATCAAACCATCACCCCATAGGTTTCGCAAACGCTGCTCAAGATAAATTTGCGTATACTGCGGCGTATCGGTGTGGATCGAAGCCACCAAGGGCTTGTTGTGTTGCTGGCAAAATGTTTGCGCGGTCTTGCCAAAGGTAAACAGCGGATGGGTCGTATGGGCTACATCAATGGTTTCTAAATAGGGGAGAAGCGATGGATTGAATCCCACCAGATCGGTATGGTCAGGCACGTCCTGAAGGAAGGGAAGCCGCTCTGTACTAAAACGCGGTGGGTGGAGCCTGTAGCGAACATGTTCAGACAAGTCGATGGTCTGGGGCGTCTCTCCTAAAAAGTGTAGTGTTAAGTCGAGGTCAGGCTGCGATGTTGCAGCTTTGGCGAATTGCTCCCAGCACTTGACATGTCCCCCGGCAGATTGCTGCCACTTGAGATCGATAAAAACACCAACTGAGATCATATTGCCAAATACGGTCGAGCAGTCTGGCTCTGCAAGAGCCAGTAGAATAGAGGCATCGCACTTAACTTTAAACAATCTAGACCATGACTGCTGTTCAAACCCGTCGATTCACGGTCCAAGAATACTACCGCATGACCGAACAGGGCATTCTGTCCGCCACAGAGCGGACGGAACTTGTCAATGGAGAAATTATCAAAAGGGTCGCAAAGGGAACAGCCCATACTTCTGCAACGACGGTGACGAAAGAACTTCTGGAGCTACGACTGAACC
>JBAUJD010000318.1:0-5437 GCA_049683515.1 Thermosynechococcaceae cyanobacterium
GATTGTCAGCCCGATATCATTGCCTGTGATACTCATCCAGACTATGCCTCTACGCAGGTAGCACAAGCATTGGCTCAGGAGTGGCAAGTCCCGTTGATGCCTGTCCAGCATCACTACGCCCATATCCTTGCCTGCATGGCTGAACACCATCTGGAAGCGCCAGCACTCGGCATCGCTTGGGATGGCAGCGGCTACGGTTTAGACGGCACCCTTTGGGGAGGAGAGTTCCTGAAAATTACTTCATCGGGATTTGAGCGGGTGGGCTATCTGCGCCCGTTTCAACTGCCAGGGGGTAAAAAAGCGATTCAAGAACCTAGACGCGCTGCCCTTGGTTTACTCTATAGCTGCTTCGGTGAAGCAATAGAGCAGAGACAACTTGCCCCGATGCAGGCATTCTCGCCTCAGTCTCTGACGCTTTTATATACAATTTTGAACCGTCAAATTAATACACCGATGACCTCTAGTGTGGGGCGGTTGTTTGATGCGATCGCATCTCTCACAAACAAGATGCAAATTTCTAGCTATGAAGGACAGGCTGCCACAGCATTAGAGTCTGCACTCATCGGTTTTGAGACCGAAGAACACTATCCCTTTCAAATATCGTCTATATTTCCCTTAATAGTGGACTGGAGGCCCATGCTCACCGCTATCCTAGAAGATATCGCCATTGGTGAAGAAGTCAGCCTGATCTCATCTAAATTTCACAACACGCTAGTAGAATTCATCGTCAATGTATCCCATCAGGTCGGAGAATCTAACGTTGTCCTGACTGGTGGATGTTTCCAGAATCGGTACTTATGCAAGCGAACAATAGAGCGTCTTCGGAAAGAAAATTTTCAACCTTACTGGCATCAGCAGATTCCGAGCAATGATGGAGGTATTGCTTTAGGCCAAGTGATGGCTGTCAAACGAAGTCATACAAATTCTATAAAAACTCAAGACGTTCTCCTAGATCTACAACCACTTCTATCGAGGACCAGTTCATGTGTTTAGCTGTTCCAGGAAAGATTGTGAGTATTACTGAAAGTGAGGATCCGCTACTACGTACTGGGAAGGTTAGCTTTGGAGGAGTTTGCAAAGAGGTGAGTCTTGCTTATGTACCTGAAGCTGATATTGGGGATTATGTCATTGTCCATGTGGGATTTGCGCTGAGTATTGTTGATCATGAGGAAGCCAAGATCACTCTAGATCTTATGCAGCAAATGCAAAATTAAAAGTCATTTATCTGAAGGCTAAACAAAACCAAGAACATCGAGAACTATTCCCACAGGAAAGATCAGGGCATTCTCTACACAAGTTAAATCCTAAGAAAATCAGAGTTTTACAGAGCTTACATCAGAACAATTCTTTGTGTTCCCCAAATAACCTTATCGCCTCCAGCTCACCGCTGGGGGTTTTTATTAGTCTAGCTTCTGTGTAATCGGCACTCCTGAGTATTAACACGGAACTTGAAGAAACCGAATGAATGAGCAGAAATCTTAGAAGATAAAAAGCTCAACCCCTAGCAAAACAAGGATTTAAGTAGGCTAGATATATAGTTCAGTCTACAATCGTTTGAACGCACTCATCAGAACACATGGCAAAGAAAAAAGCGATCGTAAAGAAACCAGAAGTTCAGCCCCTCACCGGCAAAGAATTACTCAACAAACTTAAGGCACTATCGCACCTTCCCAAGCGAGAGAAGGCCAAAGAGTGCGGCTATACGATCAATGGCCGGGTCAATCAAAGTGGCTTCATGAATGCCATTCTGGAGGCCAAGGGGATTACTCTCGACGGCGATGATTCAGGCAATGGTCGAGGTAGAAAGCTCAGCTATCGAGCCACCGTTCAGAAAAACGGGAATATTTTGGTCGGCTCTACCTACACGAATAAGATGGGTTTAGAGACAGGGGATGAGTTTGAAATCAAGATAGGACGAAAGCAGATCCAGCTCAAACTTGTGGCGGCTGAGTCATAAGTCTTTGCCCTCTCGATCACAGTATGACCAACCCCACAATCATCGGTATCGGCGGCGGCAGTGGCGCAGGGAAAACCACTCTGGCTAGAGCAATGGTAGAACGGCTGAAGGGGCAGGCGCTGATTCTCAGCCATGACCGCTACTATTTCCACATGCCCTGCGGGAATTATGATTTACCGGAAGCGCTCGATACAGGCTTGATGCTCAAGCACCTCAAAGCGTTGCAAGCTGGCTTTCCAGTTGATCTACCGATATACGACGAGATCAACAGTTGCCAGAAGGCTGAGACTGAGCGGTTGCTGCCTCAGCCCACAATCATTGTCGAGGGCATTTTCGTTCTATCTCTCCCCGAAATTCTGAAGTTCTTAGACTACAGAATCTTTGTTCAGACCCCCAGCTCTCAGCGGCTAGAGCGCAGGCTTGCTAGAGATTCGACCGAGAAACTACGATCTCCATCGAGCATCATCAAAGAGTGGCATGAAAACGTGATGCCTACTCATCAATCTCTGGTCGAGCATGGGGCAACCAAAGCAGATCTATTGGTGTCTGGTGAGGATGATGTTGGTAATACTGCCGGGGCTGTAATCAGTCAACTCAAACTCACCCATGTACGTCCCTGAGATCACGTACCAACCACTGCCAGACCAAAGCACTCCCGCTGTAGAACAAGAAGACGCGAGTACAACCCAAGCACCCCTCTCAGCGGTGAGTCGTTGGGGGAAACATAGGATTGTTAAAAGGTGTGTGTGGCACCCAATCAACCAAATCCTACAGAGAAAGGATTATAAAAAAGGTATTGAATACGACCAAGTGACCCCCTCGCCAAACAACAGAGATGCCTTCGACAACTCCAGCTCACCCATGTCCAAACCCTCGATCACCTACCGCCGAACGGCAGCCGCCAGCATCCTAGAGCTTCGCCACCGAGTACTGAGGCCAGGGCACTCGATCTCTGAGGTCATGTTTGATGAAGACCAGGACTCGACCAGCCGCCACTACGCAGCCTTCGGCCACTCAGGTCAAAACCTCTGCTGTCTCTCGCTCCTCCCCTCAGTCTGGCAAGAGCAACCCACCTGGAGACTACGGACGATGGCGACTGCTGAACCCTGGCGTAACCAAGGTATCGGCTCAGAGATACTGGGGTTCGCGATCTCATCTCTCCAGAAATATGAATACCTTGCCAGAATCACTGAAGAAAGCAGCAACCCGAATCTCTTTAATATCAATAGATTCAGCTTAATCCAGCAGCATTCACTCTCGATTGAGTAGAGGATTATTCCTTCTTAAAATATTTTCCTTGCATAACAATTTCTCAAATGTTGCCTCTCAATTTCTTTTGAGGTGTGTAACAATTATTTGATATTCGTTAGGAGCGTGGGGTTCCTACAAATTAGTGGGTAATAAGTATGATCTGCACTACGGGGGTAGTGCTAACTCAGGTTGAAATGTGCCATCAGGCCCATGCTGAGTCTGCATTAGTGGAACAATTTACAGAACGACTATTAGGGGCAAAACGACTTGGCACACAATCACAGCCTTGGGTAATGGTAACGCCCAGAAACAAGGCTCCGGTTCTTCTCTCGGTCTACCAGTCCTTGAAAGAGCAAGGAAAGTTAGATGACTGGTCAAAGGCGCTCTATGAGGTACGTCAAGACGCTGGAATCTGTGTGTTTGCTTTGATACCTTAACTTACGAGAAAGGCTCTAGCTCAGGAGTACTCACGCTTGCGATCGCATCCCTAGAGCAAGACCAGCAGCTCCAGACGATCTGGTGCCATGCGAGAGTCAGCGCCAGGGGGTTCTACGAAAGACTGGGATGGCGAGTAGTGTCGGAGGTTTTTAGGTATGGGAATACGGGGCTGGCGATTACGATGAGTTGGGGTTGAGATCGATGTACAGCGATTTTCACCTAGATGGGGGACAGCCGCAACTTCTGAAAGTCTTTCTCAGCAGTAGCTCTAGAATTGGAAATGTCCCCAACCAAGCTGCGATCCGCTGTATGAGAGTTGCGATCTCGGTATGGTACTGGGCCTAGGAAGCGCCAAGTCAAAGAAGTTCCTATATGTGAAGCAACGGGACTGTGCCACAGCGCTGTGGATGCTATCGGTCGAGATGAAGCGGAACGTCGCTGAGGTCGTTGAGCAATATGCCCCTGAGAGGGAAGCGGTGGTGGTGATGGTGGTCACGCCCCTCGCTCACCTGCATCTTGCCTCTACCGAGGGTCAGATTACACGATGTCCCCTGGCGTCAGCTTTCGCAAGGATGAGAAGGGTCCAACGGTCTTCTACACCTTCAGCCACAAAAAGCTCGGTCTGCTGGGTCGGATTGTCCTCCATCCGATTTCGCCCACTGAAATGAACGTCGTTCATGAGGTCGCCAATCCCAAAGGATTTGAGGATGCCCATCACCAGCAGAAACGCCTCGATATTTTTCTGCCGATCGCAAAGGAGCTAATCGAACGGTTGGAACTGGGGTTGATGCGATAACGCTCCCCTTAGCCGCACTATCCCTTGATAAAGACACCTACGGCACACCGCACTTGCAGGTTATCCCATGTCATGCGAATGGGTTACGGTCCGTGATGTCCTCACAGGGGTCACCACCTTTGCCGTTGATGGCTCTCAAATCTTTCCCAGTAAAGACGTTTCACCACCGATTGCCCTGGTGCAGGTCGGCTGGTTCTTGAACCCTCACTCTCAAACGGGGGAATACCAAAAAGACAACCGCCTCGCGATCCTGACGCCTGCTCAACTCGTTCTGGAGAATGAACACACCCTCAATCGACAGGTCAGTATGCGGCGCTTCCAAATGGAGGTCGAGCGGATCATTGAATTGGGGTGATCGCACTCCTGTCTTCATCTGCGATCGCACTGGGGGTGCTCGGAGTCAGGGCATCCTGAGTCTGTATGAAGAACATGCCGAGGCGATCGCTTTCCTCTACATGAAGACCAACGGCAATGCTCCGGCACGACTGGAGTTCCCCCGCTGGATGTATGACGAGGGGCATTTAGAGCGCATTCTCAACTACGTCCGAGGAGAGGTCATCATTGGCAGCGGGTATCCCTACGCCATTGAGACGGCGGATCAGGCGGCGGTGCTGCAGGCAGGCGATCGCAATTTGTTCTACCGCTTGGTGCAGGACTGGTCAGAGCAGGCGTCTGTGAATATCAGCTTCTCCCGCAAGATGGTCAGTAAGCAATTGCGGCGTTAGTGGAGACTCAGCCATGCTTCCAAGTCAGCCCGTTCCTTAAAATCTAGCAGCGCTTCTCCCAAAGCCTCAGTCTGCTCCAGCGACAACCCCTCGATTTGCGATCGCACCTCTGGCGAAATCTCCCCAAGACGCCGGGTAAGCTGGCGGAGGACGAGGGATAAATTCTCCAAAGTTTCAGCAAATATCACTATCGGGCAATAATGTCCGATAATAGAAGTATGACTGGAAAAGACCTGATCAAGCTTCTCAAAAAATTAGCGAAGGCACGTC
>JBAUJD010000319.1:0-3033 GCA_049683515.1 Thermosynechococcaceae cyanobacterium
ATTCCCTTCTTCCCAGATCCCTTGGGTCTTAGCGAGTAAGTGATCAAAGGATGGCTCTTGAAGCTCAGATGTCTGCCGCATCTGTCTCACGGCTTTTTGAATGAGATTTGCCAGCGTTGTCTGTTGCTGTTTAGCCTGCCGATCTAACCAGCGTTTATCATCTTCATTGAGGCTAATGACGGTTCTAATCATACTCAGACAAGTGATATCATTTGTCTAAATGATATCACTTGTCTGAGCTGTCTACTATTTCAAGATTAGCGTCAGTATTAGTGCCAAATTGATGATTGGCGATCCAGCCCTCAGCGATCGACAGAACCCATAATCACGTCCACGCTACCTAGAATCGCCACTACATCAGCCACCTTATTCCCTTTCACTAACTCTGGCAGCACCTGCAGGTTATTGAAATCAGGGGCGCGAATCTTCCAGCGCCACGGGAAGACATTCTCGTCACCAATCAGATAGATCCCTAGCTCACCCTTACCCGTTTCAACACGGGCATATAGCTCCCCTTCAGGGATTTTGAAGGTTGGAGCCAGCTTCTTTCCGAGGAACTGGTAATCAAATTCATTCCACTTCGACTTCTTACCCTCCATCATTCGATTAGCCTCTAGATTCTCGTAGGGGCCACCGGGTAGATGCTCAAGCGCCTGCTTAATAATCTTGACCGACTCCCGCATCTCCCGAATCCGCAGATAGTAGCGAGCGAGGCAGTCCCCGCCGGTTTCCCACTGCACCTCCCAGTCAAAGTCGTCGTAGCACTCATAGCTATCCACCCGGCGCAGATCCCAATTAACGCCAGAGGCGCGCAGCATTGGTCCCGACAGCCCCCAGTTAATCGCATCTTCGCGGCTAATGGTGCCCAATCCTTCTAAGCGACGCTGAAAGATGGGGTTGTTGGTGATTAGCTTTTCGTATTCATCAACCTTGGGCAAGAAGTAATCGCAGAAATCAAGGCACTTCGACACCCAACCATAGGTGAGGTCCGCCGCGACGCCGCCCATTCTAAAATAGTTGTTGTTGATAAACCGCATCCCGGTGGCGGCTTCAAATAGGTCGTAGATCAGCTCTCGCTCTCTGAAGATATAGAAGAAAGGCGTTTGTGCGCCGACATCTGCCAAGAATGGCCCTAGCCAGAGCAGGTGATTGGCAATGCGGTTCAGCTCCAGCATAATCACGCGGATGTAGCTGGCCCGCTTTGGTACTTTAATGTCAGCCAACTTCTCCGGCGCATTGACCGTCACCGCTTCATTGAACATCCCCGCCGCATAGTCCCACCGACTCACGTAGGGGATAAACATAATATTGGTGCGGTTCTCGGCAATTTTTTCCATGCCGCGATGGAGATACCCAATCACGGGTTCGCAGTCCACCACATTCTCGCCATCGAGGGTAACCATGAGACGTAAAACGCCGTGCATCGAGGGGTGGTGTGGCCCCATATTGAGCACCATGGGTTCGGTGCGGGTTTCAAGAGTTGGCATAGGTTGAGAATGTCCCTGTAGCGCGCAGACTGTTTTTTATATGGTACAGATTTCTTCTACGGGAATCTAGGGCAAAACGGCACAATAGTGATTTGCAGATGCTATGACAATCATAGAAAAGTCAACGTTGACAGCAATAATGTATACCCATTGATCTGAAAGGATATTGGATCTTGTCTTTCCCGTGTAAACAGGTTGATGAGCAATTTACCCCCAAAACGTCAGACCTCTGAGGGATGAGTCGGATGGCGTTTTACCGAGCAGAGAAATTCCATAGCCAAACAAAACGGCCAGGGGTGCAGAAATAGCTGAACGCCAAATCGGCGGGAAGCTCAACCAGCCGTAGGTAGACCCGATCGCAAGAAAGGCAACAGATACTAGGACGCCATAGAATGCCCCCATTGCGTTGATGCGAGGGAATAGCACCCCCATTAAGAACAGCCCCAGCAGTGGCCCTAAGAACATCGCAGTGTATTCGACCAAGAACGGCAGCAGTGATTCGCCCGTCGAAGCGGCATAGAAGGCTGAAAGGATGCCAACAATGCCCCATATCACGATCCATATCCGGGCAACTTTGAGATAATAGGCTTCGCCCTTTTGTTGTTTGGCATAGCGCTGGTAGAAATCCACCACAATGCAGGTTGACAGCGAATGGAGGGCTGAATCGATAGATGACATCGCAGCGGCAAAAATGGCGGCAACCAGTAAGCCCGAAGCCACGGGTGGGACTTGATTTTGAATGAAATAGGGCAAAATTTGGTCCCCCGTAACGCTTTCAGGCAGGGGACCACTGAGGGTGTAAAAGCCAAACAGCAGTACCCCAAGAAATAGCGTTGCAGCGACGCCAATAAACCCGGTGAACCAGCCCAGCAGAATGGCCTTGCGCCCAGATTGAATATCGGCACAGGACACATATCGCTGCACGGACTGCTGATTGGTACCTGCAACGGCAAAGGCAAGGGTTCCATAGGCTAATAATGCCGTGGGGAGCGATCGCAGCGATTCAGGTTCCCACGAGAGGTTAATAACCTGGAGCTTCCCCCCTTCGCTGGCAGCGGTCCAGAGCGCACCAAAGCCTCCCTTTGCCTCTGATGTCGCCGCCCATATTCCGGCAATGAGGCCGACAAAAATCATCGCAAATTGGAGAACATCGGTCCAAACCACGGCGGCGAGTCCCCCTGCAACGGTGTAGAGAACGGAGACAGTGCCCACCAGCAAAATGGCGGCATCCGTGGGCATTCCGGTGACGGTGGCAAGAACCAGAGAGGCACCGTAGAGCAGCGCTCCCAGACGGGCGACGACGAACAGCAAAAAGCAAAGGGAGCCAAGGGATCGAGTTTTTGCGTCAAAACGGCGCTCTAAATATTCGTAGGCGGTGGTGAGGTTAAGCCGAATGAAGAACGGCAGCAGCAGCACAATAACTAAGCCGTAGCCAATTAGATCGCCCAACTGAAGCTGCAGCCACAGAAAACCGAAGTCGTACCCTTCACCGGGGCCACCAAGGAGTGAGGCGGCTGAGAAAGAGGTGGCAATGATGGAAATGCCG
>JBAUJD010000320.1:0-2465 GCA_049683515.1 Thermosynechococcaceae cyanobacterium
CGCCCCCAAGAGGCAAGGACTGGTTAGACTACGCTACTTGGGATGATCGCATCGAAAAGTTTCGAGTCCCAGCCCTTGAGTATCGAGCCTTGCTAGAGGTGATCTCCCGTTCTGACCAGCGCTTGAATGATAAAGCCAGAGCCTACAGCACCCTAGAACTGACGCTGGGTTTAGGCATGGCACCCTATCCCCATCAGCAAGAAGCCCTTGATGCTTGGCAGCGCTCCCATCGTCGAGGTGTAGTTGTCTTACCCACTGCTGCTGGGAAAACTTACTTAGCGCAAATGGCAATTCAGGCCACCCAGCGGTCAACCCTGATTATCGTTCCCACCCTCGACCTAATGCACCAGTGGTACGCCCAGCTTGAGGTCACTTTCCCCAATGCGGAACTGGGTCTGCTGGGCGGTGGCTCACGGGACCGGACGCCGCTCTTAATCGCGACCTACAATAGCGCGGCCATTCATGCCGAAAGCCTGGGAAACCTCTACGGGCTACTCGTGTTTGACGAGTGCCATCATCTGCCCAGTGACTTTAACCGGGTCATTGCAGAAGGTGCGATCGCACCCTATCGCCTCGGCTTAACCGCCACACCAGAACGTAGCGATGGCAGGCATGACGATCTAACCCATTTAATTGGCCCTGAGATTTATCGAAAAACACCCGCAGAACTAGCAGGGTTAGCCCTCGCCAAGCACGAAACGATTCAGATTCAGGTCAAACTCTCCACCGAAGAGCGCCAACAGTACGAACAGCTCATTGAGACCCGCAATCAATTCCTCAAAGAGGCTGGGGTTTATCTCGGCAGTCTACAGGGGTGGCAAAACTTTGTTCGAGAAAGCGCTCGCTCTCCAGCAGGGCGTCGTGCCATGCTAGCCCACCGTCAAGCCCGCGCTATTGCCTTTGGCACCGAAGGCAAACTGCGGGTCTTAACCGACCTATTAGCGCAGCATTACCCCAAACAAACGCTCATCTTTACCGACGACAATGCCACTGTTTATCGTATTTCTCAAGATTTTTTAATTCCTGCCATTACCCACCAAACGCCTGTCAAAGAGCGGCATGACATTTTGCAGCGGTTTCGATCAGGGGACTACCCGACCATTGTGGCTTCCCGTGTGCTGAATGAAGGCGTTGATGTGCCTACCGCCAGCATTGCTATTGTGCTGTCGGGGACCGGCTCTGCCCGAGAATATATCCAACGTCTTGGACGAATTCTCCGCAAAGGTGAAGACCCCACTAAGCTTGCGCTTCTATACGAGGTGATCTCAGAGGATACCAGTGAAGAGAATACCTCTCGCCGCCGCCGTCAGCCCGCGAAACCAACCCGACACCTGCAGCCCGTTCTCCCGCTCTACATAGCGGGAAGTCAGAAATCTCCTCGCGCGGCAGATCAACCAAAGCAACCCCCTAAAAAGAAAGATTAGAGAGATCTAGACAAGCTAGACAGCTATAGTCATTTTCAAATATTTAGGCTCAGTCCATATAAGACTCACAGCTTCGGACTGACTCCAACACAATGGATTTTAGGTCAGATAGAAACTGCTCAGTCAAGGCGCTTAGTAGATAGACTTTACCTTTTGAGAAAAAAGTAAAGTCCCTTCGGAATTAATGACAGCCGTACTGAAAACAGCTTAGGCTCACTAATTTGCGCTTTGCCCTTTCGGGACAAGTTGCCTTTTCGAGGACTTGTCTGAGCTATACGGGGGGATCGATAGCCCACCTGAACAGAATTATAAACTGTTTTTTTCAAAAATGGGGAAAAAAGTTCTACCGAAAACATGAAATTTTAGAATTTTTTCTTCATTTTCAGTCGTCAGCTCGATTTCTGGCGCTGTTGAGGTGAAAGATTAAGACAATACTGTGGCCCCACAGGAACCGGCTCTTGACACGTCAGCAGAGCAACAAAACCGAGCTAGCCGGTTCGCAAAGGACGCCTTCTCGTATCGCTAGCAAATTATTGAGTCTACTCTGACTGCAGAGGAGCATTGCCCGAGAAGGTGGGAAGTTTTAAAGAAGAGCAAACCAGGGTTGACAGGTCATTGGGGAATGGTACTGTGTGGAGTGATTCATACGGCTCCATCGGATTTTTAATCCCTGAAGCCCTGTGCCATTTCAAGGTGTCGATTTAAATTGACACACTAAACGCAACAATCCGTTACGCTTCGGGGTAACATTAGGTTACTCAGACAAGTGAGTGAGTAAAAATGACTAGTCAAACTTTGATTACTAAGCCTCTCAATCAAGTGTCTCCTCAGCAGTCAGACCTCAACCCAGTGTCATCTGCTGACTCCCCCGTCCTAAAGTCTGTTAAAACGCATTACCACTCTGATCATCAAGAAGAATTTCTAGATATCAGTGCCCAAATTGAGTCTCTACTGTCCGAGTTGCGGACTCAAACTTCAAACCCCTAGGTCTGGAGGGATGAACGCATAGCGACGTTAAAGCTTCATCGGCACCCTTAAGAT
>JBAUJD010000321.1:0-9103 GCA_049683515.1 Thermosynechococcaceae cyanobacterium
ATCTTAGTCTTAATGGCGTCTGAACATCCCTTGGCACCCTATGATGTCGTTCCCTGGGCGAAACTGGCCCAATACCCACAGGTAATGTTCAAAGACGGTTACGGCATGCAGAGACTGGTGCAGACTCAATTTCAACAGCAGGGTTTAGACCTCAATGCTGTGATGGAACTCAATACGCTAGATGCGTTTCGCGGGGTGATTCGCCAAGGGGAGATGATCTCGTTACTACCCCAGGGCGCTTTAGTCGAGGCCCAAACCGATCCAACGCTCGCGATTCGCCCCCTTGCTCAACTTGATCCCTCAAGTTCTGATGAGGATTCCCTTACTCGTCAGGTGGTCATGGTCACCACACAAGATCGGCTTTTAATTCCACCGATCGCTAATTTTAGAGAGCTGGTGCGTGATTCCTTTCAAGAGCGTCGCCAGAAACCGTCTGCAGCATTCGCCAGTTCACTAGCCACCAGTACGGCGGAGTCATGAGCCAAGCGTTTACTGCATATTTGCAAAAAATCGGTAGCGGGGCACATACCTCAAAAGATCTATCCCGCAGTGAGTCTGACATCGCAACTCAGCTCATCTTGAGGCAAGAGGCAACACCGGCTCAGATTGGAGCCTATATGATTGCCCATCGCATTAAGCGAGCCACCGTTGAAGAAATGGCGGGTATTTTGGATGCCTTTGATGCTCTGGGACCACAGGTTCCTGCCATTGGGCCGGATCAATCTGTGGCAGTGTTTAGTGTGCCCTATGATGGGCGATCGCGTACGGCTCCGATCCTGCCTTTAACAGCCTTGCTGCTGGCGACGGCCAATATTCCGGTGCTGATGCATGGCGGCAGCCGCATGCCCACTAAATACGGCATCCCCCTCATAGAGTTGTGGCAGGGGTTAGGGGTTGATTGGACGGGTTTATCGCTAGAGCGAATGCAGCAGATGCTCTCTGAGACCGGCTTGGGCTTCGTCTATTTGCCTGAGCATTTTCCATTGGCGCACCAGCTTGTCGAGTATCGAGAGCAGATTGGCAAGCGTCCGCCCTTTGCGACAGCAGAATTGCTGTGGTGTCCCTACTCAGGGAAGCGTCATCAGTTTTCTGGGTTTGTGCATCCGCCGACAGAGAAGCTGCTGCAAAAGGTGTTTGCGCTACGCGGCAATGACTACCCCCATACAACCATAAAAGGGCTAGAGGGAAGCTGCGATTTACCCTGCGATCGCACCGCTATCGTCGGCAACTATGCCCCGAACCATGATCCCCCCTTTGAACATCTGTTTTTATCGGCCCGCGACTACAATTTGGGGGGGCCAGAAGTTCCCTTTGAGTCCACCGAAATTTTGCTATCTCAGATGCAGCAAGTGTTACAGGGCGAAGATTCACCGCTGTTACCGGCAGTGCTTTGGAATGGTGGATTTTATCTCTGGCACCTCAAGGTGTGTTCTGATCTAGCATCGGGGATTGAAAAAGCCAGATCGACGTTGCAGAGTGGGGATGCGATCGCAACCCTAAACAAACTGCGTCAGGCGATTGGCCCATGACTCCGCCTGTCTCAGCACTCGTTCTCGCTGGCGGACACAGCTCTCGGATGGGAACCGACAAAGCCCTCTTATCTTGGCAAGGGATTCCGCTGCTGCAGCGGGTTTGTAAGGTTTCGGCACAATGCTGTCCGGCGGTTGCGGTGCTAACCCCTTGGCCCCAGAGATATCTTGCCCTCGTCGATCCCTCAGTGCAGCTCATCGAAGAAGTTGCTCCCCATCAAGGTCCGCTTGTGGCTCTGCTTCAGGGGTTTGAACTGATTTCTTCCCCTTGGGTTTTGCTATTAGCCTGTGACTTGCCTTGCCTTGAGGCTCAGGTTTTGCAAGCTTGGATAGGGCAACTGCCCTCTGAAGGCTTGGCTCAAGTTCCCTCTCAAAATGGACACTGGGAGCCTTTGTGTGGATTTTATCACCAGCACTGCAGGCCGCAGCTCCAGACCTTTGTGGACCAGGGGGGGCGTTCCTTTCAGCAATGGCTCAATCAGATGCCAGTGCAAACGCTTGTGGTGGATGATGCGATCGCACCCATGCTCCGCAATTGTAATACTCATAAGGATTTAGAGTTTTAACAATAGGTGCGGAAATTCCTATTTAGCCGACGATATCGATAAACTCAATGAAGGATAGACATGACAGATGAACGAGCCGATTATGACTCTCCCTGGAAGCAGGCGATAGAAAACTACTTCAGCGATTTCCTAGTATTTTTCTTCCCTGACATTCATGCCGATATCGATTGGGAAAAGGGATACGAGTTCCTCGACCAGGAACTACAGAAAATCGTTCGAGAGGCCGAATTAGGGAAGCGCTTCGCAGACAAACTGGTCAAGGTCTGGAAACAAGGAGGTCAGGAATCGCTCATCCTCTTGCATATCGAGGTGCAAGGCCAACCGGATGCCAATTTTGCTGGACGGATGGAGCGATACAACTATCGAATCGAGGATCGCTATGATCTGCCGGTGGTCAGTCTGGCGGTGCTGGCAGATGAACGCAAGAGCTGGCGACCCAACGAATACCGATTCGAGCAATGGGGATTCAGCCGAGTCGTGCAATTCCCTATCGCTAAGTTGCTAGACTATGAGAAACAGTGGCAATCAATGGAGGATAGCTCTAATCCCTTTGCGACTGTGGTCATGGCCCACCTTAAGGCTCAAGAGACAAAGAAAAACCAGTCTTTAAGAAAAGAGTGGAAGCTGAGGCTCACTCGAAGGCTCTATGAGAAAGGATACGAGCGCCAGGACGTTCTGAACCTATTTCTGTTCATCGATTGGTTGATCTCATTGCCGGAGGATTTACAGACTAGCTTTCGACAAGATTTAGAGCATTATGAAAAGGAGAAGCAGATGCCTTACGTCACCAGTATTGAACGAATGGCCAAGAAAGAAGGCTTAATTGAAGGACTTCTGGAAGGCATCAAACTAGGCTTAGAAATCAAGTTCGGTAATGAAGGCTTGAAACTTTTGCCAGAACTCTTACAGATAAAAGAGTTAGAAACCATTAGGGCGATTCAATCTGGACTCAGAGAGGCCACAATGTTATCTGAAGTCCGCTCTATCTATGCAAGCGACAAAGACTTAGCCTAGGGATCCATACCCCAACCCTTCATTCTCTATGACAGAATCTCAGTTCTTTCAGTTTGAAGCCGACTTTACCGATTCACTGCGCTGCATTCCGATGTCGGTGCGAATGAACTTAGATACCTGTGGCATTAAGCTTAAGCTGGCTCAGTGGAATATATTTAGTGAGCTAGAACGACAGCAGCTCGTTGATTTTCCCTGTTCGAGTGTCGAAGAAATTCAAGCCTATCGGCATCAGCTTAAAGATCTGATCTGGCAGCGGACTCAAGTTCAGGCTTCAGAATTGCCCATTGACGATCATCCTGCATGGCTTGAGTCAGAGTCAGTGCCTCAGTTACTACAAGAGAAGGCACAGGCTCATGGGCTTGAGGTGACGGTGGAACAATGGCGATCGCTCACCCCACTGCAGCGATTTGCCCTCATTAAGCTGACCCGTCCCAGCCACGAAAGCAATAACTTTCTCCCTGCCCTTAGAGAATTCAAGCTCTGTTCAGAGTAAGACCGCCTCCGGTACATCTTCAATCGGCACCAGTGCAATTTCCACTCGTCGATTTAGTGCCTGAGCAATTCGCTGTAGCATCGACAAAGAATGGCCCTCATAGTCAGCATCTTCAAGACGGGCAATTACCGGCTGCTGTGTGCCAACTCGCTCAGCAAGCTGCTGCTGAGTCAGATTCGCTTGAGTTCGAGCTGCATAGATGAGCTGGGCGACCTCCGCATTTACAGAAGCTGTCTGAATCATCTCCTGCATCTCAGGGACACTCTGATTTAGTTTCCCCAGGATTTTAAGTGCGTCACTCGTTTGAGTCATCTTCGATATCCTCGCGGTAGGTGTAAGTCTCTGGAGCTTTTTCGTATAAGCGTTTCCGGTCTATCGCCCGCTCAATATCGATATTGGGGACCGGCGCGCCTTCCTTGGTAATTGCATGGGGCATAAATATCGGGCAGTGAAGAACACACTTCCGATTATAGCAATATTGATATAGAAGGCCCATTCCATTGATTCAAGTGATGCATTATCTACTGACTCCCCGCAAGTAAGTTTCACCAGAAAAAATGATGAAACCTAATCTTTGACGAGAAGGAGAGAATGTCACAATTTAGGTGTAGATATTTACGAGGTATTAGCCATGCTGCAGCTACTCCATCCAGAAAGTTGGCAAGATTGGACGATGGTGATTGGCTTCAGCAGCATTTTTGCGCTGATCGTCTGGCGCGTGCTGATGACAAAACCCCAGTAGTAAGCAATGAGCCTAGAATAAAGGAACCGCCTATTTGCAGGAACCTTGCTTGCCCATGACCGTTGCGTCTTCAACTTCTTCCCTTGATGCCTGGAATACTCTGACCAAAGAGGTTCAGCAGACCACACTCTCCAACGGTCTGACCGTCTTAACCAAAGAGGTTCACACGGCCCCCGTCGTTAGCGTGCAGGTTTGGTATCGGGTTGGCTCTCGCAACGAAACCCCAGGCTTCAACGGTATCGCCCATCAGCTTGAGCATCTATTATTCAAAGGCACCCACTCTCGCCCCATCCAGTTTGGTCGTCTTTTCAGCGCCCTCGGTAGCGATTCTAATGCCTTCACTAGCTATGACATGACCGCCTATTTCGGCACTGTCGGTCGAGATAAATTAGAGTCGCTGCTCGTACTCGAAGCAGATCGAATGCGGAATGCTCGTATTGACGCAGAACAGTTAGCCAGTGAACAGCGCGTCGTGATTTCTGAGCTGCAGGGCTATGAAAACAGCCCTGAGTATCGCCTCGGAAAAGCGGTGATGGCGCAGGCATTCCCCAATCACCCCTACGGCTTATCGGTGGGAGGGACGAAGGCCGATGTGGAGCAGTTCACCGCCGCTAAGGTTCAAGCTTATTACGATCGCTTTTATACCCCCAGTAATGCTGTCTTAGTGATTACTGGCGATTTTGAAACATCCTCTACGCTCGATCTGGTGGCGCAAACCTTTGGGGTGTTATCCGCTGCGACGGCTGAGCCGGTAACTGAAGCGGTGCTGGAGGCGCAGGGGGAAGGAACACTTGAACCCATTCGCCTGAAAGAGCCGGGTAGTGCTTCTTTGCTAGAGGTTGTTTATCCTTTACCCAACGTCCACCATCCCGACGTGCCTGCGTTGGATATGATGGACAGCATTTTGTCGGCGGGACGCAACTCCCGTTTTTATCAAGCCTTGGTTGAGACGGGGCTGGCGAGCTATGTCAGTGCCGGTGCCGTGGCGCTAATGGAGCCGGGTTGGTACAACATTTCTCTGATTGCAGCCCCAGATCAAGATTTAGCGGAGCTAGATCGGGTGTTGCTAGAGACAATCGCAACCATCCAGCAACACTCCGTTAGCGCAGCAGAGCTAGAGCGAGCCAAGGTGCAGCTTAAGGCCAGTCTCATTCTCAGCAATCGAGAGATTGATAACCAGGCTAGTCAGTTGGCCTATAACCAGATTGTGTCGGGGGATTATCGCTATAGCGATCGCTATCTCACCCTCCTCGATCAGGTCACCATTGAAGATGTGCAGCGAGTTGCAGCGCAATACCTACAGACTAGCCAGCGTACCTCCGGTTGGTTTGAGCCGTCTGAATTAGCGGACCAACCCCTGAGCGGCAGTCCCACCACTCAAACGGCAGAAGATTTTAGCCCCGGTGAGCCAGTGGACCCGGCAATGGTGGCTCAGTATTTGCCCCAGCTTCCGGTGACCACAACCTCTAATACCCAGGCACTCCCTGAAAAGTTTGTGCTACCCAACGGCGTGCGCGTTTTGCTGCTAGAAGACCATAGCTCACCGACGGTGACGCTGGGCGGCTATCTTAAGGCAGGTAATGGCTTCGACCTCAACTATCAGCCGGGCGTTGCCGCTCTCACGGCTGAGAATCTGCTCAGTGGGACGCAAACCAAAGATGCCCTGGCCCTCGCCAGCGCCTTAGAAGATTGTGGGGCAGGGTTAGACTTTACGGCCTTCAGAGAAGGGGTTGATATTGAAGGCTATGCCCTCGCTGATGATCTATCGGTGTTGCTGGAGACGCTGGCCGACACGCTGCAACAGGCGACTTTTCCAGAGGAGGAGGTGATGCGATCGCAACAGAGAGCTATCTCCGGCATCAAAATGGAGCTAGACGATCCAGGGCGACTGGCTCGACGGCTCTTTCAGCAGCGAATTTATCCATCGACGCATCCCTTCCACTCCTTCCCGACGGTCGAGAGCGTTCAGGCGATTACAACGCAAGACCTGCAGCAGTTTTATCAAGCTCACTATTTACCGCAGCAAACGATCTTGACGCTAGTGGGCGATTTTAAGAGCGCTGAAGTCTATGCCCAGCTCGAACGTCTGCTCAGCGATTGGCAACGCTCTCAAACCACGCCGGTTCTTCAATTCCCTGACGTATCGCAACCTGAAACGTTGGATCGCATCCATGCGCCCTTAGTGGGTAAACCCCAGGTGGTCACTTACTTGGGATACAGCGGCATTGCTCGCCACGACCCGCGCTACTATGCAGCGATTCTGTTCAATCAGGTGCTGGGCGGTGATACGTTATCGAGTCGGTTAGGGACCGAGATTCGCGATCGCCAAGGCTTAACCTACGGCATCTATAGCTACTTTGCTGCCGGAGAACATGCTGGCCCTTTTGCCATTCAGATGCAGACCTCGCCAGAAGATACTGAGCAGGCCATTGGCAGTACGCTGATGCTTTTGAAGCAGCTTCGAGATGAGGGCGTCACCTTAGATGAAATCGAAACGGCCAAACGCAGTATTCTCAACAGCTATCCCGTTGATTTAGCGGACCCCGATTCGTTAGCTCAGCGGATTCTTATGAATGAGGTGCATGGACTTCCTGCAGCCGCCATTCGGGAGTTTCCTGAAAAAATTGATGCGGTCACCTTACTGGAGGTGAATGAAGCGATTCAATCATTGATTCATCCAGACAATCTGGTGATTGTGACCGCAGGATCTGCAGAGCAATAAATAGTGATAGCAATTATTAATTCTGCCGACAAGCGGATCGCTGAAGCCGATATTTTATGCAAGGCATAACATCGAATTGTATTTATATTTCTACAGCGAAAAACCTGCGCTGATGGAGGAAAATCTGAATATTCTTTGAATGTAAAGCTTAATCAAAAAACTAAATTTTAAAGCGAGAGTCTAAGGGTATAGTTGTGCGGATGATGCATTAACTTAATGGGCGAAAAAGCTGTGGGGGATCGAGGATTATGTCTAATGCTGAAGGAACAGACATACCGCTATCAGGGGACTCTTATCCTCTTTTAGTCGTGGGAATTGGAGCCTCAGCAGGTGGGCTTAAGGCATTAGAGCAGTTCTTTGAAAATATGCCCCAAGGCAGTGGAGCTGCCTTTGTCGTTATTCAGCATCTGTCCCCTGACTTTAAAAGCCTCATGGATGAGCTGTTGGGACGGCGAACCCAAATGGGTATTTATAAGGTCGAAGAAGGCATGGCCTTAGAACCCAACGCCATTTATCTGATCCCGCCAGGACAGAACCTCGTGATTGAGCATAATCGTCTGCGTTTGTCTGCCCAACGCCGAGAGACAGGGTACCCCCTCAATCTTCCCATTGATATCTTTTTCCATTCCCTCGCCCAACACTGCGCCGATCGCGCCATTGGCGTCGTCCTCTCTGGAACGGGTAGTGACGGCACCCGTGGTCTCCAAGATATTCATCAGGCCGGCGGTATTGCCTTAGTCCAAGATCCAGCAACCGCTGAATTTGACGGAATGCCCCAAAGCGCCCTCGAGACAGGCGTGATTGATCAAACCGCCTCCCCTGCAGAATTGGCCCAAGTTATTTTTCACCTGTGCCAGTCCCCCATTAATGCTCAGCAGTTTCGGGCCGAAACGAGTTTGCGCTCAGGTCCACAAAAATTACAAAAAATTATTTCAATTTTGGCTGAGCAGGGTCAGTTTGATTTTTCTCACTATAAGCCCAACACACTCAGTCGTCGCATTCAGCGCCGCTGCGTGATTGCCGGGTTCACCAACCTTGATGACTACATTAAATATTTAATCGACTCCCCAAAAGAACAGGCGCTGCTGCGGACCAATCTACTGATTAGCGTGACCCGTTTTTTCCGCGATTTAGAAGCTTGGGATTTTCTTGAGCAGCAGATCATGCCGCAATTGATAGCGCAAACTCAAGATGGGGCTGAACTTCGGATTTGGGTGACAGCCTGTGCCACAGGAGAAGAAGCCTACTCAATGGCGATACTCGCCCATGAAGCCATTGAACGCTCTGGGCGATCAATTGATGTCAAAATTTTTGCCACCGATGTTCACGCCGCAGCCCTAGAGAAAGCCGCCCAAGGCGTTTATCCAGAAAGCATTGCCAATGATTTAACAGAAGAGCGATTATGCCGTTATTTCACCCGTAAAGACCATGCCTACGAAGTGAGTCGCCGACTGCGAGAGACCTTGATTTTTGCGCCTCACAATCTAGATAAAGATGCAGGCTTTACTCGGATGAGCTTGGTGAGCTGCCGAAATGTCTTAATTTATTTGCAACCAGAGCTACAGCAGCGGGTGCTGCGAAATCTGCACTTTTCGCTGAATATGCAGGGCATCTTGTTTTTAGGAGAATCAGAAACCCTTGCCGATCTGCAAGATGAGTTTGAGACGCTACATCAACGGTACAAAATTTATCAAAAACTACGAGATATTCGTTTGCCCCTTAGCGTGCAAAGCACGGGGAAATTTTCAAGCCCCATCTCTCGTTATGCGGCTCAGACGGTAGGTTCACCACGACTCGATCCGATGCTCAGCGAGGCGTTTAAGTCTTTTTTAGTAGAGGGCGATATCACCTGCTTAATTGTCGATCCCGATCATCAACTCCTGCATGTGTGCGGCGATCCACTCAAAATACTGCAGTTCCCAGATGGTCCTGTGACCCAGGATCTGACCAAGATGATGCCGCCGCCGCTGCAGCTCCCTTTAAGTACGGCGCTCCATCGAGCGCAGCGCAACCAAGAGGCAGTGGAGTACACAGGGA
>JBAUJD010000322.1:0-5092 GCA_049683515.1 Thermosynechococcaceae cyanobacterium
CTCAGGATGTGGTTGTTGACGTTGCCATAGTCGGGGGCGGAATTGCCGGACTCACTGCAGCTTTCTTGTTGAAGCGAGCAGGCAAGACCGTTGCGGTTGTTGAAGCCGAGCAAATTGCCAGCAAAGCCAGTGGGCGAACCACGGCCAAGGTGACATCGCTCCATCAGCTTATCTATGCCAGTTTAATTAAAGAACAAGGGGAACAGAAGGCTCGTTTCTATGCAGATTCCCAACAAGCAGCCCTAGAGCAGATTGCGACCTTAGTCGAGCAGGAGCAAATTGACTGTGATTTTAGCCGCCAGAGTGCCTATACCTTCACTGAATCAACTGACGATCTAGAAAAAGTAACGGCAGAGGTTGAAGCGGCCCAGCTCCTGGGACTGCCAGCTTCTTTTGTTGAACAAACTTCCTTACCCTTCCCGGTGGTGGGCGCAGTCAAGTTTGATAATCAAGCTCAGTTTCACGTTCGCAAGTATTTACTTCGCTTAGCCCAGCAAATTGCTGGCGATGGCAGCTATGTCTTTGAGTCAACCCGAGTGCAAACGGTGGAAGCGGGTGAACCTTGTCAGGTTATTACCGCACAGGGTGTGGTGAAAGCTCTAGATGTCATTGTCACGACCAACTTGCCTATTCTTGACCAAGGGCTATTTTTTGCAAAGACTTTTCCGAAACGCTCCTATATCGTGGCGGCCAAGATTGATCCGTCTCAGGCTCCTGACGGGATGTTTATTGGGTTTGGCGACTCCTATCGCTCTATCCGAACAACGCCCTATGGAGAAGATCTGCTACTACTCATTGGCGGTGAAGGCCACAAGGTCGGTAGTGACACGAACACCGAAGAGCGATATGCGGCACTAGAGTCTTACGGTCGAGAGCGATTTGGAATCGAATCCTTTGACTATCGCTGGTCGGGGCAAGATGTTAAATCCTTTGATGACTTGCCCTACATCGGCAAACTCACCCCCTTTGATGAACACATCTATGTCGCCACGGGCTTTAGTCTTTGGGGGATGACGAACGGTACCTTGTCGGGAATGCTGCTTTGCGATCGCATCCTCGGCATAGCAAATCCCTGGGCCGACCTCTATGACGCCACCCGCGCCACACCTTTCTTGACAGAAACGTCAATGAAAGAAAATTTGGATGTGGGTTTTCATTGGGTTGGCGATCGCCTTAAAGGCTTGGATAGCTTTTCTTTTGATTCTGTGGGTCAGGATGAGGGGAAATTGGTCACCATCAACGGCACTAAGGTTGCTGCTTATCGAGATGAACACAATGAAATCCATGCAGTATCTGCCGTCTGTTCTCATCTTGGTTGCATCGTTAACTGGAACAGTGCTGAAAAAAGTTGGGACTGCCCCTGTCACGGAGCGCGTTATTCCTGTGCAGGTAAAGTGATGAATGGTCCTGCAGTCAAAGACTTAGACGTTTTGAAATAGATCTCTTATCTTTCAAGAGTGGCAGGTTTTCTTTGCTCTAGGCTCTACTACAGTGGTGGAGTGACCCCACTGATTGATTATTCACAGACTGAAACGTAAGTATCTATGACCTCGCCCCTTACCTTGGATTATGCCCAGAGCCTTAAACAGGAGTTATTAGATTTTATCTTAGATGCTGAAGATGAGTTAGCCACAGCTCTAGAAGGCTACAGTGCCGAGCGGCTAGCTCAACTGGCAGACTCCCCCTACCAAGGCAGTCGAAAAATGGATCAGGTCGTCGACTCCTTTGCGATGGACGGGACCGTTGGCTCCCAGACCGTTCTCGATCTGTTTTTAGAGAACCATGCGGATTGGCCTGCAGATGATCGCGCTCTAGTGGCAAGCTGGCAGCGGGGATTTATGGGGTTGTTTGTGGTGATAGAGCGATCGCCCAGCCATGGGATCTTCATGAACTGGCTAACCGAAAAACACTACCGGGTGCTACTGTCAACCTCAGACGAACAGGCGGTGGCTCGCCTCAAGCCAGAAGCGGTGGTTCAAACTCGCCTTTTGCCCATTGGCGATGATTGGATGCTTTCAGGTCCGGCTGTTTTTCTCGGGAAGCTAGGGAAACCAAAGTTAGCCGTTGCGATCGGTAATTTCAAAAAATTTCATAAAGAATACTTGTATGGTGATGCCCCAGAATTACTAGAGCAGGCTTGGGCTTCTGTTGAGGCCTATCACCACTCCTTTTTAGACTATTTTGGCACTAGCGAGATTACACTTTCAGGGCATCAACTCGAAAAGCAGCTCTCTCAATTTCAAGCCTTAATGGCTCAACAACAGCTTTCAGACTCAGGGTTAGACGGTAACAAGTCCTTAGAAGAGCTTGCCAATGAAGCAGGGGTATCTCAGGCAGAGATGACTGAAACAGCCGCAGCAATGGGCATTGATGAAAAGACAACGACCCGGCTGCTTAAAAATCAAAAGCTATCCCAAATGATGACGCCAAAGATTGAGCTTCCGCAGCACCTCAAAAATGAAGATCAGGTGACGCTTCTGATCCATCCTCGTTGGGGACAGGTCGTAATTTCGACCTACCAATCTATCCTTGAAGAACTCAAAAGAAAGAGTGACAAGCCTGATTCAGAATCGGTACTCTATAAAAGCCTCAAAAATCTTGAAATCAAGCCATTTGTCTGGCATCAGCTTGCAAAGCAATATCCTGAGACGTTCGAGCAATTGCTACAGACTGTTTTAAGTCGTCCACAGCTCAATCTAGAGCAAGATCTTGGACCGGTGCTGTTGGAACTCGGACATCTTGAAGAGCCTGATTTACCAGAGACAGCAAGCGTTCCGATTCATCTTCATGACTTATTTCAAGAAGCGATGCTGGCCGTGAAAAGCCTAAAGCCGTCTAAGCCGAAAGGTAGAGAGAAAGTACAGAAAAAATCAGGTTTTGGCTAAAGAATCTATGCCTTTTGGGGGATTAGAAAAATAAAAAACAATTTTACTATAGAGGAATGGAAAACGTTCTAGATTTCTGAAATCACTGCATTTGCCTCAATGAAACCGCTCAAGATAGAAAACTAGAATTAATACTCAAAGTAAATCAGGAGTTTTCACTATGAATATCATCGCTTGGATCGTGTTAGGTCTCATTGCTGGTGCAATTGGTAAAGCCATTTATCCAGGGAATCAAGGTGGTGGCATCCTTGCAACAATGCTGCTGGGTATCGTAGGAGCGTTTATTGGAGGGAGCCTTGTCACGTTCATTCAAACCGGGAGTCTTAGTTTAGTCGGTGCGTCTTTAAGCGTCCCAGGAATATTTGTTGCTGTTCTGGGTGCCATCATTGCGATATTCCTCTGGGGACTGATGACTCGGCGTGCTGCGTAGAAATTCAGTAGACACTGATCAATCAAATATTCTTCATAGAAGAGTTACATATTTAGCAGGGACAATTTTTTGTCCCTGTGTTTTTTTTGAGAGTGTTTACCTTTTTGTGTCAGTAGCCTCTACAACAGAGTGATTACCTTCTTTTATACTGGCTTTATACAGAATTGTGATCGCTTTCCAAGAAGAGAGGCATCCATGAGTGATGTATCGTTCTTTACGGCATGGTTTCCCTCATGCTCTGAACATGGGGATATCATCTTTGAAACTCTGCCTTTAGATGCAGGGGCAAACGAAGACGGTGAAATACTCTGAAGTAGACACAGATGCCATCTCAACTATTTAAATGGAGAAATGACTGTGATTAAAGGTTATGCCTGCAAAGAGAAAGGCGGACAACTAGAATCTTTTGAGTACGATCCAGGGGCGCTAGGCGCAGATGAAGTTGAGGTCGCGGTCGAGTTCTGCGGTATCTGCCACAGTGATCTGTCCATGATCGATAATGAATGGGGCATGTCGAGCTACCCATTTATTCCAGGCCATGAAGCCATTGGTAAAATTGTGGCTGTCGGCGCTCTCGTATCTCAGGATCGCATCGGTCAGCGCGTAGGGGTGGGCTGGCAGTCAGCCTCCTGTAATCACTGCCTCAAGTGTGGGGTGGGTAAAGAGTCGCTGTGCTTAAATCCTAGTGAAGTTGGCAATACCATTGTGGGTCGTAATGGAGCCTGGGCTGAGAAGGTGCGATCGCAAGCCAATTGGGCTATTCCCATTCCCGACGTGCTCGATCCCTCACTAGCAGGGCCACTCATGTGTGCAGGCACCACCGTATGGTCTCCCATACGACACTATGGCATCTTGCCCGGAATGGAAACCGCGGTGTTAGGCGTTGGCGGATTAGGTCATCTCGCTGTGCAGTTTTTAGCAAAAATGGGTACCCAGGTCACAGGATTGAGCACGACCCGCTCCAAAGAGGCTGAAACTCGCGATCTCGGCGCAACAGACTTTATTGCCACCAAGGAAGCACCTGAAGCGCTAGAAAAGGCGGCGGGACGCTTCGACTGCATTATCTCTACGGTGTCTGCCAACGTGCCTTGGAATCGATACATTGATGCGCTCGCCCCCGAAGGCACGCTAATCATTTGTGGAATTCCTGATGGCGCGATGGAACTGATGCCCTTTCCGCTCATTGCTAGCGAAAAGAAAGTCGGGGGTGGTCGAGCCGGTTCACCGTCTGATACTCAGGCAATGCTGGAGTTTTGCGCTGCTCACAACGTAGTGACGATGTGTGAGCAGTTTGCGATGACCGATATCAACCAAGCGGTTCAGCATGTCCGGGAGGGTAAAGCTCGCTATCGAGCCGTGCTTGCCGCCTAGCTGTAACGCATGTTCTGAGCTGCTTTGTTTGAGTTTGAAAAGAGAGGTCTCAGCCTGAAAACTCCCTGAGGACAAAGGCTCTCGGAAGACCGCGATCGCAAACCGATAAACATTTCAATGGCCTCGCTAACGACCGTCCTAGCGTATCCCTGGCAAACGTTCTACTCTGAAATAGATCCCCCTAGATCTGTAGAGAGATTGATCCATGGATTTTCGATATACCTATACGCGCTTAAACGTTGAGAACTTCCAAGCCTGCAAAGCTTTTTACCGAGATGTGATGGGTCTGAGCATCAAATTTGAAGATGATATGGATGAGTATGTCGAATTTGATGCCAATTCAATTCGGATCACGTTGTTCAATCGCAAAAAACTAACGGACTTCATTCCTACCAGCGAATCTCTG
>JBAUJD010000323.1:0-5266 GCA_049683515.1 Thermosynechococcaceae cyanobacterium
CCCTTTTGTCTCGAAATATGTATTTCGCCAGCAGTATCAAGATTGGGGGGCTAGGAGGGCCAGCGAAATGCTTTCAGGCATTTGCCAATACTTGTGTGTACACGGTAGCCCTAGGGGAGAGGTAACAAGAAAAGAATTGCTCCCCTCGCCCTCTGGGAGAGGGGTTGGGGGTGAGGGACAAAAACTTTTGTCAGTCAATCAGGGGTAGAACTGATGTCGTAAAAACAGTTCTATTTTTTACCTGCGGCAACGCACTCATTGACCAAAGGATTTACAGCATCAACATCCTTCCAGCCCAAAATCTCAGTAACTTTCTTTTCTAGATTTTTATAGGTCCGAAAGAACTCAGCGATCTCTTCGAGTCGGTGAGGGGCAATATCTTTCAGAGACGTAACTTCGTTATAGCGCGGGTCTTCTGCAGGGACGCAGAGAACTTTCTCATCGCGATCTCCCCCATCAATCATCTCCAGCATGCCAATGGGGCGAGCCGCAATCACGCAGCCCGGAAACGTAGGCTGATCCATAAGCACCATGCCGTCCAAGGGATCACCATCATCGGCAAGGGTGTTGGGAATAAAGCCGTAGTCGTAGGGATACTGCACCGAGGCAAACAGCACCCGGTCCAGGGCCATTGCTTGCATGTCCTTATCGAACTCGTACTTGTTTTTACTCCCCGCTGGAATCTCGATAAGAACATTAACGATGCCGGGTTTTGGCTGTGCGGGTATGAGCGATAAGTCCACTATGATTTCTCCTATGAATACGTCAGGATATCCTCAAAACTGAAGCTTGCATTCAAGGGCAAAGCGATCAGCTTGAGGTCTGGATCATTTCAGACCCGACTAGCATTTTAGAGGAAAGTGCCGCGCACTTTTCTATGGTGCTGCCGGTGTTGGTGTCGCAGACGATTGAGGACTCGCGGATGGACTCACCGTAGACTGAGGCGTTGATGCCGGGTTGGACGATTCTTTCGCATTGCCCCCTAGCTCAGTCTGGGAGCTTGCCCCTGAATTTGCCCCTGACGGACTCGCGGATGGTTCTGCCGCTGGAGCGGTTGTTGCTGGTGCCGTCTGATTGGTGGGGACGGGAGTACCCGTGGGCGACGTGCCTGCCGGAGAGGTTGTAGGGATGGGTTCGTTCTTAGGACGACTAATCTGAGGCACCGGCATGAAGTAGAGGGCGCTGGCTGCGATCGCCAAGCTCACGGCTCCTAACCCCAAGGGTGCAGCCCGCTTTGCCAAGGGCTGACCGGAGAGGGCTTGACGTCGAGAGAGGGGCTGAATATTAGGGGAAAGGTTCGGCAGCGTTTGCGAATCAGCGAGCAACTGATCGAGCGCCTCTGCCAGGTCAAAAAATTGAACCGTGGTCAATTCTAAAGTCACCGATGATTCGGTGCCGTCCCCAATGCGCTCACTGAGGAAGTCTGCGGGAATCGAGAGTTGTAGCAGGCCATCATCTGAAGGCTGCACCTGCACCTGATCGGAGTGGAGCGCTTTCCGTTTGGGCGTGTGCTGCACACCGCTCATCAAAGATTGAGACGATTCGCTCGTGGCCCGAATCAGACTTTCTAAAAAATCTAGACCCCCCACTAATTTTCGGTCAAGCTTAGAAAAATAGCATTCAAACCGCATCAGTGTGTCGAGGGAAGGCCGTAGCGCTTGTCCCCCAGAATTTGTGGCGTTGCTCAGTCCCTCTAGGGTTAGCGTGCAGTTGGGCAACAAATATTGGCGTTGAATCATAATGACGCTAGGCTACTTCTCCATCAAACAGACTAGACCAGAATCGATGCATTCCGGCAGTACCTGTACAAAATAGTACCTGCCCTAGTAGATCAAGGGCGAGCTGATCGAGGTGTTCGTTATCTTTGTACGCCGCGATGGCGCTGCGATTGGCGTTCATGCGGCTCCGAAAATGGGCACGAAATCGTTCGCAGTAGCTGGCAAGCTGCAGATTGTGGTCGGGGCTGAGCTGCTGTGACTTTAGTTGTTCTTGGACCAGCAGCAGTTGGCGAATGGTGGCGGTTTGCTGACGGGCAAGGTTGCAGGCAATGGCAACAAGGGCTTTGGCTTCGGAGAGGCTGAGCGATCGCGATCTGCGGCTGTGCCGACGCAAAGGGTTGGTATTGCGGAGTTTCCAGAGTGCCACCCGATTTTGAATCACGGGCTGAAGCTGGAGTTCTTGAATGCTGGCGAGCATATTTTCAGAGGCATTTAAGTCTAGCGCCTCTAGTGCCAGCAGCATTAGATCGAGTTGAATGCGGGTTCGCCTCGGACAAACTTGACCCGGCAGATCTGGATTGCTCAAGTTATTGAGCACGGGCACAGATGAATCTTCGATGGAGCTATTGCCTTGCATGAACGTTTTCCAGTATCAACCTATTTTTGAATGGTACCTATCAAACCACGGGGTTATCCCATCAGTTTACGATTCGCGGAGCGCTTTGCCGATTTAGACGCTTAACGCTAACGGCAGGGGCATCCCTTAGCCATTTTGCCCCAATGGGACAACAAAGGTGACTTCGAGATCGCAGCAGGTCTCAACTTAAGCGTAGTTTGAATTTAAAGAGATTCTGCGATCTTCGTTGTTCTAAAGCAGTGACGTATCGAATTGGCAAAAGAGTTCCGACCGCAATGGTGCGCTACCCATGATTGGCTGAACCGCTAGAGAGATTCAGCCACCTGCTTAAGCCGCTCTAGCTGAGAAAACATATCCTGCTGGGTCAATGTGGCGGCAAAGGTCCAGAAGCCAAAGGACACTAGCGGATTTTTGATCGTGAACTCAAAGCAGTTGACGAGACGAGTCCCAGTAATTTCTGAAAAACACTCCCAGCGATCGCATCCCTCAAAAAAACCGTCAAACTGCCACACGACCAATCCCTCTGCCCGTTCAATGACGGTGCTGTATAGGGTTGGCTGTGCCAGAGGCATCTGAATCAGAAAGCGCGTTTTGCTGCCGACGGCGCTACTCCAGGGGCCATCTGATTCGCATTTGAGGGCGGAGTTAAGCCAGCGCTGCATCAGGGCTTGATCGGTGATGGCCCGATCAACGGTGGCAATGGGGGCTTCAATATAGATTGATTGCTGAAACAGATGCGATCGGGTCATAAAACTTTTTCACACCACGTCAACGTAAGCACTGTACTGTATTTGGGGTCTAGGTGGCATTCACAAAGCTAGAGAGCATGCGGTACCATCGACACAGAAGTTCTGCTAAGCTCAAGACTCACATAAGCGCCCGTAGCTCAGTGGATAGAGCAGTTGCCTTCTAAGCAATTGGTCACAGGTTCAAATCCTGTCGGGCGCGTTTGAATTACCAATGCTTCTAGTGGTCTAAGACTCCAGCTTGAGGACCATCAGTGCCTGGTGATTAGACAGCCATTAAGAACCTTAGACTTCATAGAGATTGAGTCATGAGTGAAGCGTTGATCAACCGAATAACTATCAACCCTGATATCTGTCATGGGAAGCCCTGTGTAAGAGGGTTGCGCTATCCAGTTCAATTTCTACTGGAGCTAATGAGTTCTGGGATGACTCATGCAGAGATCTTAGAAGACTACGATGATCTGGAGGCAGAGGATTTACTAGCTGTCATGTTTTATGCTGCACGGCTCAGTCAGGTTAAGAGCATTTATAAAGTTGCTTCATGAAGTTTGTGGTTGACGCTCAACTACCAAGACGCTTAGCGCGATATCTCGAAGGTATGGGGCACGATGTCATTATTGCCAAAATTATTGAGCTGTTTGAAGATCATCGATATATCGAGCTAAGTCAGCGGCACGTCACGGCTCATCAATGATTTAGCTAAGTACCTATGCAACCTAATGAATTTCAGCTCCAATGCCTGTTTGAAGTCCTTCAATACCGTTTGCCCCAACAGTGGAAGGCACGATTCATAGACGTTTTGCCAGGGGGTGAGGTAATCGTTATATTTGAGCAAGGGACTAACTCAAAGTGGCGTTACTGGTACACCATTTACCCTGACAATGATTTCTTAGAGAGGCAGTTCTATGTCTGAGGCCATTGATTATAAATATCTTTCAGAGAAAGAATTCTGGGAGATGTTGGAAGAAGGGTATTGTCATCAAGATCCGCTGTTTTATCAAGAATTTCAACGTCGTGCTGCTGAGGGTAGACGCTACAATCCCAAAACTGATCCCCAAGCCTGGGAAAAAAGCAATGCTGCGATGATCGCTTTCATGGACCGGGTGGGCCTACCCCACTCCCCTCAAAACAGTAAGAAAAGCCCAGAATTGGGTTAGGTTTGGGGCAAAAGTAAAAGATAAGATAATAACTGGACAGTGCCTCGGCATGTTTGGCTGTCGGAATTGAGATCGGCAAGCTAATCAGATCAAGGGTTAAGGGTTTGTTGCCCCTTGGGTCTATAGTTCACCCTGGAAGGCTTGGTGGAGGGTGGTTTGGAAGAGGTGTTCGGCTTGGCGAGTGGCTTCGCGTTGTTGGGTGCGGATGCGATCGTATTTGGAAGACTATGGAGGCATCTTATAGCAGTTGAAATGCTGATGCCTGATTTAACTTGCGATCGAAAGTAGCTGTTTCAGAGCATCCAGCGTTTTGATTGGTTTGACCAATCAGATAATCTGAAAAGTCAGCGCTTCCCTGCTTAAATTGTTCAATCGCAGCCTGGAACGTTGGTTCATCTTCAAATACAAAGATATCGGATACAGCTATTTTCTCTAGGGTGCTTACGATATCTAGCTTGGGAAATTTATAGGCTGATCGGAGAACCCAAACGAGTTCGCAGAGCACAATATTGTTGATGAGACAGAGATCGCCATTGGTATAAGCAGTGTCAAGATAGTCAGAAACAATCTGCCATTGGGTGAGATCATCCTTGGTGATATATCGAACGAGAAAGTTGGTATCGAGTCCTTTCACAATAATCGATTGGCCTCTGCTGCAATGGCGGTGTCCATTTCCTCGACGGATATAGAGGGTTGCTGAGAACGGTAAAGAAAACCCGACAACTCTCTGAAGTCAGTTTTTGGGGAGAGTGATGAGGCTTCAATCTCTTGAGGGGCTTCCTTTGTTCCAGTAGTAGGTGCTGATCTTTTGATGTTGTCCTCAATGAGCTGGGTTAATTGGCGCATAAGGCTGACCTGTTCTTGAAGACTTAGATGTTGAGCTTGCTGGATGATGTCTTTGATTACCATGGTGTTGAGGTTGGATTGAATGACTTAATTTGACTGTAGGCATTTTGCTAGCATTCGGCATTGTCTGCAGACTATCGGCATCTATGTATCGTCACAACT